>CANRMK010000101.1 GCA_947631715.1 uncultured Acetatifactor sp. | reverse complement strand
CGACGTGCTCCAACGGTCTGCCGGGAGAACATCGACATTACCGGGCTGAATACGACGGAGGGCTGAACTGTTACCAGGCACATCCCCAAAGACTACAAAATGATTGACATATCCGGGGAAATGCGTTATATTATTCAGCATGATGCGGCGCTTTAAATTACGAAAGCAAGCGCCCTTTGAAGGAGGAGAAAAGTTATGAAGAAAAAAGTATTATCTGCGCTTCTTGCCGCCGCTTTTACAGTTTCTGCGCTGGCAGGCTGCGGCAGTGATGATGGTTCAGGACAGCAGGCAGCCCAGGGAAACGGGGAAGGGCAGGTCTTTCATATCGGCGTCTGCCAGCTTGTGGAGCATCCGGCGCTGGACGCTGCCACTCAGGGCTTTCAGGACGCTCTGAAGGAGAAGCTTGGCGATAATGTAAATATTCAGGTCCAGAACGCACAGAATGATCAGAATGTTGTGACGACCATCTGCAACGGATATGTATCCGATGGAGTAGATCTGATCCTGGCGAATGCGACCCTGCCTCTGCAGAGTGCGGCGACCGCAACCACCACCATTCCCATTCTGGGCACTTCCATCACGGATTATGCCACCGCTCTTGAGATCGATGACTGGAGCGGCGCTACCGGAAGAAATATTTCCGGCACTTCCGATCTGGCGCCCATCAACCGGCAGGAGGATATGGTGCTGGAGCTGTTCCCGGATGTAAAGCAGGTGGGCCTGCTCTACTGTACCGCCGAGCCCAACTCCGATTATCAGGTGAAGCTGTTCGCCCAGGCGCTGGAGGAGGACAATATCGCATATCAGACCTATGGTATCGCCGACACCAACGAGGTGCAGTCCGTTGTGACCAAGGCGGCAGGCGAGTGTGACGTCCTCTATATCCCCACGGACAATACGCTGGCCAATGTGACTGAGACGATCTACAATGTAGTGGTGCCCGCAAAGGTGCCTGTGATCGCAGGCGAAGAGGGCATCTGCGCAGGCTGCGGCGTGGCTACTCTGTCCATCGATTATTATGACCTTGGCTACACCACAGGCGAGATGGCGTACGAGATTCTGGCGGAGGGCGCTGACATCAGCACCATGGGCGTGCGCTTTGCCCCCAACGTGACAAAGAAGTACAATAAGGCGATCTGCGAGGAGCTGGGCATATCGATTCCCGACGGATACGAAGCGATTGAATCATAAGAGCCTGTCCTGGCGGCGAGCAATGGAAGCCGGTATGAGACAGCAGGCGGATATATAAAACATCGGATAGGGATAGCGTCTGGAACACTGTCCCTATTTGATTTCGTTTCAACTTTTTTGAATCTGCGAGATCTGTATGAATGGAGGACAGAAGATGTTTTGTTTGATGACATTAAATCCCCTTTCCCTGCTCAAGGCGCTGCCGGGCTCTGTGGCGCAGGGCATGATCTGGGGCATTATGGCGCTGGGAGTGTATATCACATTCCGGATCCTTGATTTCCCGGATCTGACTGTGGACGGTTCCATCGCAACGGGGGCAGCTGTTTCCGTTATGCTGATCCGCGGCGGCGTATCCCCGCTTTTGTCTCTGCCCGTGGCCTTTTTGGCCGGAATGCTTGCGGGGCTTGTCACCGGCCTGTTGAACACTGTGCTGGGGATACCGGGAATCCTTGCCAGCATCCTGACGCAGATTTCCCTGTATTCCGTGAACCTGATCATTATGGGGAAATCCAATCAGCCGGTGAGCGTGGACAACTACCCTCTGGTGGTGGCCCTGCGCTATGTGACAGAGGGGGGAACGGGCAGACTTTTGTTCTTCGTGGGAGTCATCCTGTTCTTGCTGGCGTTAGTAGCTGTGTTGTACTGGTATTTCGGAACGGAACAGGGACAGGCTATCCGGGCTACCGGCTGTAACGACAATATGGCCAGGGCCCAGGGGATCAACACCAACTTTACCAAGGTGGTGGCGCTGATGATCTCCAACGGGCTTGTAGGGCTGTGCGGCGGAATGTACGCCCAGTTCCAGGGCGCGGCGGATATCAACATGGGGCGGGGCGCTATCGTCACGGGCCTGGCGGCGGTGATCATCGGGGAGGTCCTCTTCGGAAAGTTCGCAAGCAAGAGAAAGCTGGCGTTCGCCTATACTCTGACGGCGGTGATCCTTGGAGCGGTCATTTATTATATGGTGTATCAGTTCGTGCTTTGGCTCAATATGCCGTCTGAGAACATGAAGCTGTTCTCTGCCATTGTGGTGGCCATTTTCCTGTCGGTCCCCAATCTGAAAGAAAAGCTGGCTGCAAAGAAAGGGGTGGCATGAGATGTCCTACGCATTGGAGATCTGTGACGTACATAAAATATTTAATAAAGGGACAATCAACGAAAAGGTGGCTTTAGACGGCGTGGACCTGAAGCTGAACCCGGGTGATTTTGTCACGATCATCGGCGGGAACGGGGCCGGAAAATCCACTACCTTAAACGCCATCGCGGGAGTTTGGCCCATAGACAGCGGCCGCATTGTCATTGATGGGGCCGATATCACAAGGCTTCCGGAGCACAAGCGCGCCGTGTATCTGGGGAGGGTGTTCCAGGATCCCATGACAGGGACCGCAGCCTCTATGAACATAGAGGAGAACCTTGCTATTGCCTGCCGCAGAGGACAGAGTCGGACTCTTAAGTGGGGCGTCTCCAGACAGGAAAAGGAAATTTTCCGGGAGAAGCTTGCCGCTCTGGAGCTCGGCCTGGAGGACCGCATGACGAGCAAGGTGGGCCTGCTCTCCGGAGGACAGCGCCAGGCGATCACGCTGCTGATGGCCTCCATGAAGCGCCCGAAGCTGCTTTTGCTAGATGAACACACGGCGGCGCTGGATCCCAAGACCGCGGCAAAGGTGCTGGAGATCAGCGACAGGATCATTTCGGAAAACGGACTTACCGCCATGATGGTGACACATAACATGAAAGATGCCATCAACCATGGCAACCGCCTGATCATGATGCACGAGGGAAAGATCATATATGATGTTGCGGGGGAGGAAAAGAAGAACCTCCATGTCAAGGACCTGCTCGCCAAGTTTGAAGAGGTCAGCGGGGGAGAATTTGCCAACGACAGAATGATGCTGGCATAATAGATACTGTCCCCGGGCGGAAGCGCGTCTGCCGGGAGAACATCGGCAGTCCCGGGCGTGACTTGCGGGGGAAAGGCTGCACTGTTACAAAAAGTTCTCTAAAATCACATTTTTCTCTGGATTTTTTGTCCTAAATATGAGAGAATGTATGGGAATGATATTATTTTATCAATCCCACTGATAAAATAATAGCGTATATACATATCGAAAGGAGAATTCACATGATTTATTCAAAGGAAGTTGAAGAAATGTGCCCGGTAGCTCAGGGCGTACATCATGGCTGCGCACCCATTCCCGAAGAAGCAAAATGGGTACAGGCCAAGAAAGTGGAAGACATCTCCGGTTTCACCCACGGTGTAGGCTGGTGTGCTCCTCAGCAGGGCGCCTGCAAGCTGTCCCTGAATGTAAAGGAGGGCATCATCCAGGAGGCGCTGGTGGAGACCATCGGCTGCTCCGGCATGACCCATTCCGCAGCTATGGCTGCTGAGATCCTACCCGGCCTGACTGTAATGGAGGCACTGAATACCGACCTGGTATGTGATGCCATCAATACCGCTATGAGAGAGCTGTTCTTACAGATCGTGTACGGACGTTCCCAGAGTGCGTTCTCCGAGGAGGGCCTGCCTGTGGGAGCGGGACTTGAAGACCTGGGCAAGGGCCTGAGGAGCCAGGTGGGCACCATGTACGGAACTCTGGCCAAAGGTCCCCGTTATCTGGAAATGGCGGAAGGTTATGTGACAGGCATCGCTCTGGACAAGGACGATCAGATCATCGGCTACCAGTTCGTAAGCCTTGGAAAGATGACCGACTTCATCAAGAAGGGCGACGATCCCAACACTGCATGGGAGAAGGCAAAGGGCCAATACGGTCGTGTGGACGATGCTGTGAAGATCATCGATCCCAGAAAAGAATAAGGATGAAGGAGGACAGGAAAAAATGGCTTTATTTGAATCATATGAAAGACGTATCGATAAGATCAACGAAGTTCTGAACAGCTATGGTATCTCCTCTATCGAAGAGGCGGAGAAGATCACCAAGGATGCTGGCCTGGATGTATATGACCAGGTAAAGAAGATCCAGCCCATCTGCTTTGAAAATGCATGCTGGGCCTACACTGTCGGCGCAGCCATCGCCATCAAAAAGGGAGCAAGGAAAGCTTCGGAGGCTGCTGCAGCCATCGGAGAGGGGCTTCAGGCATTCTGCATTCCCGGTTCCGTTGCGGACACCCGTAAGGTAGGTCTTGGCCATGGCAATCTGGGCAAGATGCTCTTAGAGGAGGACACCGACTGTTTCTGTTTCCTGGCAGGACATGAGTCCTTTGCGGCTGCAGAGGGCGCTATCGGGATTGCCGAGAAAGCAAATAAGGTGCGCCAGAAGCCTCTGCGCGTGATCCTGAACGGCCTTGGAAAGGACGCAGCAAAGATCATTTCCCGTATCAACGGATTCACTTTTGTGGAGACCGAGTATGACCCCTATACCAATACCGTAAAGGAGATCGAGCGAATTTCTTATTCCACCGGGCTCCGCTCCAAGGTGAACTGCTATGGTGCGAACTCTGTTCCTGAGGGCGTTGCCATCATGTGGAAAGAGAATGTGGACGTTTCCATCACCGGCAACTCCACCAACCCCACCAGATTCCAGCACCCTGTGGCAGGAACCTACAAGAAAGAGAGAACTGAGGCCGGCAAGAAGTACTTCTCCGTTGCCTCCGGCGGCGGTACCGGACGTACTCTGCACCCCGACAATATGGCTGCAGGCCCTGCATCTTACGGCTTCACCGATACGCTGGGCCGTATGCATTCCGACGCACAGTTCGCAGGTTCTTCCTCCGTGCCCGCACACGTTGAGATGATGGGCCTGATCGGAATGGGCAACAATCCCATGGTAGGCGCTACCGTGGCTGTGGCGGTTTCGGTCGAGGAAGCTGCTAAGGCAGGGAAGTTCTAAGAATCGATTGCGTGTTCTAAGAAATAGCGTAAAATAAAGGGCTTCCGTTGATGGAAATGGTCAGCGGGAGCCCTAAATGATTCACTGTATACATTTTTTGATTTTTTGACAAAAGCAGCGGTCAGAAGTATAGTGGTAAAAGATGACAAAATGTTTGTGCATTAAGTTCTTGCATTAAGTTCTTGCATGGAGGAGACCGATGTTCTGATAAGGGAAGAAGGAGTTTGAAGATGAACATTAGCAAACGAAAAAAGTATATTATTTACTTTAGCGCCACCTTTGTGTTCTTTCTGATCTTTTTTGTCACCAGAATATGGAGAAATCATATTATACCCAATGGACTGCATGTGGATGAGGCAGCCATAGCATATGATGCCTGGAGTCTGGCAAATTACGGTGTGGATCGCCATCTGGACTCCTGGCCTGTGTACCTGATCAATTATGGCGGAGGGCAAAACGTACTTTATTGCTACATTCTTGCGGGCCTTTTTAAATTATTCGGTTATTCGCAGGGACTGATACGGGTGCCTGCAATCATTTTTTCCCTGCTGACGATGGTGTTTGGAATGCTGCTGGTCTTTCACTCCTTTCATCATCGGTTCGTGTATTCCCTGCTGACGGCCGGGCTGATAATTATCTGTCCCTATTTTATTATGGCCAGCAGATTTGGCCTTGAAAGCAGTCTTATGGCAGGAATGTCCACAGTGTTTCTTTATTGTTTTATGTGTGCCATGGAGAGCGGACACTGCAAATGGTATATCCTCGCGGGAATTACGGGGGGGTAATGCTGTACACTTACGCTATCGCTTATCTGGCGCTGCCCCTGTTCTTGCTGCTGTCTTTTTTATATGCGCTGCGGGTAAAGAAGTTTTCGTTATCACGATGGTCATGCATGGCAGTTCCTCTGGGGATTCTGGCGTTTCCGCTTCTGTTGGAACAGTATATCAATGCCTTCAATCTGGAAGAGATGCATTTGGGGATTTTTACAATTACAAAACTGGATGAATACCGGGTTGCGGAGATTGGTCTGCCGGGATGGGAGAATTTCACGGAAAGTTTGAACAGTATTTTTATTGGAGACCGTTTTCCATACAATTCAATCCCCGGGTATCCTAACCTGTATTACATAACGATTCCGCTGGCGCTGACGGGTTTGCTGCATCATCTGCGGCGATTGTGGAAATCCCTCAAGAACCGTGATCTTCTTTCAGGTGTTTATCCTCTTTTTTGGTTCCTTGTGATGCTTTTTACCATGAGCTGTGTGACCGTGCCCAACACCAATAAGGTGAACGGAATTTTCTTTGCAGTAGTTTATCTGGCTGTAGACGGAATATATGTATTGTGGAGAATGGGCGAATGCAAACATATTACTCTGAGATTTGATAGAGAGAACGGGTGTGAGACCGTGGAATTCCATAAAGCGAAATGGTGCAGACCCGCAGCGGCCGTCTGTCTGGCTCTGTATGCTGCCGGTTTTCTGCGGTTCGGTATATATTATTATCTGGGAGGATACAGTGCGGATTATCCCACTCCGCTCTTGTTCGACATTACGGTCTCGGATGCCGTGGAATTTCTGGAAGAACATCCGGAATATCGGCATGAACGTACCTATATGGCCCAGAGCCCGGTCTATTTTGCGGCCAGCTATCCGTTTTCGCCGTATGACTTAAAGCTGTATACAGAGGGAAATCTGCTGCTGGATTATTATTATTGCGGCGGTCTTATGAGCCCGGAGGATGGATGTAATTATATCGTCAGTGACCAATATGCGGATTATGCACAGCTTTTGAGAGACCTGGGATACACGGAGATCAGGTACCAGTGGTATTCTTTGTTCTATCAGGATGCTGAATGATATTGGTCTTGCGGCGTTCCCTATACGGACAGGAAACTGTGGAAAGAAGGGGAACGTTTTTTGGATCAAAAAATAAAAATAGCTCTGACAACGGTCTTGGCAATGTTGCTTTTGGCGATCGCAGCAGGACTTTTGACAGGAGCGGTCTATTTCGGCTTTTTTCATGTAAACGGATCTGCCGCATCCCGCTATCCGGTGCGCGGTGTGGACGTGTCTCATTATCAGGGGAGGATCGACTGGCAGGTATTGTCCGAACAGGACATTCAGTTCGCATACATCAAGGCCACAGAAGGGAGCTCTTACACGGACGAGCGTTTCGCAGACAACTGGAAGGATGCGCGTCAGACGGGGCTTCGGGTGAGAGCCTATCATTTTTTCAGCTTTGACAGCAGCGGTATCCTGCAGGCAGAACATTTCATTGAAACGGTGGACGCTTTTGAGGGAATGCTGCCGCCTGTGGTGGATGTGGAATTTTACGGAAATAAAAAGGCAGCCCCGCCGCAGGCGGAGGAGGTGGCATCACAGCTGCAGGCCTATCTTGACAGAGTGGAGGAGGCGTATGGGCTTAAGCCCATGATCTATGCCACTTACGATACGTGGGAGCTTTATATCAGGGACGGATTTGAAGAATATCCTCTGTGGATACGGGATATCTGGCATAGACCGGACAAGAGTGTCCCATGGACTTTCTGGCAGTATACTAACCGCGGCCGTCTGCAGGGATTTTCGGGCGAGGAGCCTTATGTGGATCTGAATGTGTATGGCGGCAAAGAGGAATGGGGGCTGAACTGTTACGAGAAGATCGCGGCGTCAGAAAACAGCTTTGAAAGGAAAAAATAATTCGCACTAATTCTGTTGAGAATAGGCCCTTTTGAGAAAAAATGGTAAAATAAAAGAAAAAAATTTTTCGCAAAGGAGTCTGTATGAGCAGGAAACAAGAGAGGATTCGGAGAAAACTGGAAAACAATCCGATCGTGGAGTGTAATAAGATCAGGAGCAGGTATTGTCCTGACCTGTTCCGTGATCTTGCAGACACAAAAGATCCGCGGGACCAGAGTTATATAGAGTATTCCAACGATGAATTGCTGGGGACCATGTTCTATAAAGGGATTGCCGGGATAGAAAGCATGCAGTCGATGACATACGAGTTCAACCAAGAAAAA
>CANRMK010000100.1 GCA_947631715.1 uncultured Acetatifactor sp. | reverse complement strand
GTTTACTTTCAAACTTATACCCCTTGCGTGCTTCAGCACGCATACCAATCAGAATTTGAAAGTTTACTTTCAAACTTTCGCCTCCGTTTTCCTGCGTTCACTCAGCCGTTTCACGGAATAAACGCCTATACCGATCAGCGCACCGATAAGGATATAGAAAACCGACGAAAAGTTTACGGCAAACAGCGAGCATAACACAAGGCAGATCATCGTCAGAGCGACGCACACGATGTTATAGATCGTTTTCTGCATTTGCCGCAGCATTTTTAGTCCTGCCGACAGGATCAGAACGACCACGCCAATCTGGATCCCCTTGAACGCCGCTGCCACCCACCGTATCTGCTGAAAAGCGTCAAAGAACAGAGAGATCAAAAAGATGATCACAAAGGACGGAATACAGACGCCCACCGTAGCGGCAGCCGAACCGAGAACACCGTTTTGCTGATAGCCGATATAGGTGGCGGCATTGATGGCGATCGGTCCGGGCGTGGATTCGGCTATGGCGACCATGTCCGAGAATTCATCTGTCTGCATAAAACGGCGTTTGGAAACAAATTCATTTTCCAGCAGCGCAATCATGGCATATCCGCCGCCAAAGGTAAACAGACCGATTTTCAGCATGGTCAAAAAGAGGTTAAATAGCTTTTTCATTCGATTTTCCATCCGTCATATACCTCGTTACACAATAGAGAATTACACCTGCCTCCCGTTGACTCATTTCAGTATAGCACTTGACGGTCAATAAGTAAAATAATATAATCTTATTAAATCAATAAGTGAAAGGTTATATAAACATGACGGTGCGGCATCTGAAAACTTTTATTGCGGTTTGTGAAGCGGGCGGGATCACAAAGGCGGCAAGCGCCCTATATGTTGCCCAGCCCGCAGTCAGTCAGACCATATCGGAGATTGAAAAATACTACAACGTGATTTTATTTGACCGCATCGGCAATCGGCTTGTCTTGACGGACAGTGGGAAACGGTTGCTTGCAAAAGCGAAAGAAACCGTTGCTTCCTTCGATGACTTTGAACAACTCGCACGGGAAAGCGAAACGAATACAGATTTACACATCGGTGCATCTCTCACTATCGGCAGGCTGTTCGTTCCGCAAATGGTTGCGGCAATCCAGAGGGAATTGCCGCAGATTCGCTTATCCATTATAATCCAGCAGACATCGGTGATCGAGGGATTGCTCATGAACGGAAGTCTTGACTTTGCGTTTGTGGAAGGCAGTATTCGTTCCAATCACCTTATAACGCAGGCTGTGTTCCAAGACCGACTAACAGCAGTTTCCTCCTGCCAATTTGCGGTTTCAAAGGAAATCACTTTGCAGAAGCTGACAACATACCCTCTACTTCTGCGGGAACCCGGCAGTGCGTCAAGGGATTTATTGAACGCTGTGCTTTCGGTCAACAATCTTGCCGTAACGCCGATGATAGAATCGGCAAGTAATCAAGCGTTGATCGCCTGTGCTGTAGCCGGAAACGGAATCGCCGTCCTGCCGCATAATCTGGTCAAAGAATGTGTCGAACAGGGAAAATTAAAAACGGTCACGATAACCGACTGCGATCTTAACCGGGATTATCTTCTTGCTTATCACAAAAACAAACGGTTTTATTCATTGCAAGAGCGCGCTTTGACGATTTGCAAAGAGAGATTTGAAAACGTCACTATTCCTTTGAACGAGGATCCGCAAAAAAATGCTGCCCCGCAGATCCGTGATCTGTCAGGACAGCATTCCATATGATCTTAATTGTACTTTTGCCGGACTGACATCACAGTCATTCCCCCAATACCGCCTCCAGACGGCATCAATCACTTCTCTTCACACTACTGCACCACCAGGTTGGAATATCCCATCAGGCTCTCGTCCACGGCCCTGGCCGCCTCTCTGCCCTCCCGGATCGCCCATACCACCAGAGACTGTCCTCTGTGCATATCTCCCGTGACGAACACATTCTCTTTGCTGGTCTGGTATGCTCCCGCCGCAGTCTTTACGTTGGTGCGCTCGTTCAGCTCCACGCCAAAGGCTTCCGCAACATAGCTCTGGGCGCCCAGAAATCCCGCCGCGATCAGCACGATATCCGCATCCAGCACCTGCTCGCTGCCCGGCACCTCTTTCATGTTCATGCGGCCGGTGGCGGGATCCTTTTCCCAGGACAGCTTCACGATCTTTACCGCTTTCAGGTTCCCGCTCTTGTCCTTTAAGAACTCCTTTACCGTGGACTCATAAATCCGGGGATCGTGGCCGTACAGCGCAATGGCCTCCTGCTGGCCATAATCGGTCTTGCAGATCTTAGGCCACTCGGGCCAGGGGTTGTTCTCCGCCCGTCTGTCGGGAGCCTTGGGCATCATCTCGATCTGGGTCACGCTCTTTGCGCCGTGGCGGATAGAGGTGCCCACACAGTCGTTGCCCGTGTCGCCTCCGCCGATGATCACCACATGCTTATCCCTGGTGTCCACATACTGTTTGTCTGCAAACTGGGAATCCAGCAGGCTTTTCGTATTTGCTTTCAGGAAATCCACCGCAAAATAGATTCCCTTTGCGTCCCGCCCGGGAGCCTTGATATCCCTGGGGTTAGAGGCGCCGCAGGCCAGCACGATCCTGTCGAACTCCCGCAGCAGCTTATCGGCTTTCATATCCTTTCCCACATCGGCGCCGGTGACGAAAGTGACCCCCTCTTTCTCCATGATCTTCCTTTTTCTCTCCACGATGTGCTTTTCCAGCTTCATGTTCGGAATGCCGTACATCAAAAGCCCGCCGATGCGGTCGGAACGCTCGAAGACCGTCACGGAATGCCCCCGTCTGTTCAGCTGGTCCGCCGCCGCCAGACCGGAGGGACCGCTGCCGATCACCGCAATCTTCTTTCCCGTTCTCACCCTGGGAGGCTTCGCCTCTGCATAGCCCTGCTCATAGGCATTCTCTATGATGGCATATTCGTTTTCCTTTGTGGACACCGGATCCCCGTTCAAGCCGCAGGTGCACGCCGCCTCGCACAGCGCCGGGCATACCCGGGACGTGAACTCCGGGAAATTATTGGTCTTTTTTAAACGGTTGTACGCCTGCTCCCAGTTCCCCGTGTACACCAGATCGTTCCACTCCGGTATCAGATTGTGCAGCGGACAGCCGCTGGCCATGCCGCAGATCATCATGCCGGACTGGCAGAACGGCACGCCGCACTCCATACACCTGGCGCCCTGCAGGCTCTGTTTCTCCCGGGGAAGATGTTCATGGAACTCATTAAAATGTCTGATCCGCTTTTTGGGATCCTGTTCCTTGCTGACTTCCCTTTTATACTCCATAAAACCGGTAGGTTTTCCCATCTTTTACTCCATTTCCGCCGCCCCAGGCGGCATAAGATTCCATCTCACCCTTTATGCTTTTCTGGTGTTGGCATAGAACGCCTCGATCTGCGCCTGCTCTGCACTTAAGCCTTTCTCCTCCATCTGCACGATGGTCTTTAACACCCTCTCGTAATCGTGGGGAATGATCTTCTTGAACTTAGGCAGATACTCTCCGAAATTGTCCAGGATCTCTTTTCCCTTGGCGGAGTTGGTCAGCGCCACATGCTCCTGAATCATTCCTTTCAGCTCCAGCACATCGTACTTGGACGTAATCTCACTAGAGGAGACCATCTCCTTGTTCAGCCTCTTATACAGATCGTTGCCCTCGTCCAGCACATAGGCGATGCCGCCGCTCATGCCTGCGGCGAAGTTCTTCCCGGTGCGCCCCAGCACTACCACGCGCCCTCCGGTCATGTACTCACAGCCGTGGTCGCCCACGCCCTCCACCACTGCAATGGCGCCGGAGTTGCGGACGCAGAACCGTTCCCCAGCCACGCCGTTGATGAACGCCTTGCCGCTGGTAGCCCCGTACAGAGCCACATTCCCGACGATGATGTTTTCCTCCGCCCTGAAGCTGCTCCCCTTGGGCGGGTATACGATGAGCTTGCCGCCGGAAAGGCCCTTGCCGAAGTAATCGTTGCTGTCGCCCACCAGCTCCAGGGTAAGTCCCTTGGGAATGAATGCGCCAAAGGACTGGCCCCCCGCGCCGTTGCACAGCACTCTATAAGTGTCCTCCTCCACATTGTCTCCCAGCCGCTTTGTGATCTCGCTGCCTAAGATCGTGCCGAACGCACGGTCCGTATTGCTCACATCCACCTCGATGCTGCGCTTCTGGCCCTCGCTGATGGCCTTGCCCAGCTGCTTTAACAGCACCTTTTCGTCCAGGGTCTTCTCCAGCTCAAAGTCGTACACCTGCTTCGGGTCAAAGGTAACTTTCTGCTTTGCGTCCCGATAGGGATTGCTCAGGATCTGGGTCAGGTCGATCTGTTTCTGCTGGTCCGTAAGCCCCTCTTTCACTTTCAGAAGATCCGTGCGGCCCACCAGCTCATCCACTGTGCGCACGCCCAGAGCCGCCATGTACTCCCGAAGCTCCTGGGCGATAAATTTCATAAAGTTCTCCACATACTCCGGCTTGCCCCGGAAATTCTTCCGAAGCTCCGGATTCTGGGTAGCCACGCCCACCGGGCAGGTATCCAGGTTGCAGACGCGCATCATCACGCAGCCCATGGTCACCAGGGGCGCCGTCGCAAAACCGAATTCCTCCGCGCCCAAGATAGCGGCAATGGCCACATCCCGGCCGCTCATCAGCTTTCCGTCTGTCTCAATGCGGACCTTGTTCCGCAGGCCGTTCATGATCAGGGTCTGGTGGGTCTCCGCCAGTCCCAGCTCCCAGGGCAGTCCCGCATTGTGAATGGAGCTTCTGGGCGCCGCGCCGGTTCCGCCATCATAGCCGGACACCAGGACCACCTGAGCCCCGGCCTTTGCCACGCCTGCTGCCACAGTGCCCACGCCCGCCTCCGACACCAGCTTCACGGAGATCCTGGCGTCCTTATTGGCATTTTTCAGGTCATAGATCAGCTGCGCCAGGTCCTCGATAGAATAGATATCGTGATGAGGCGGCGGGGAGATCAGGGACACGCCGGGGGTAGAATGGCGGGTCTTTGCGATCCAGGGATACACCTTTCCCCCGGGCAGATGCCCGCCCTCGCCGGGCTTTGCGCCCTGCGCCATCTTGATCTGGATCTCCTTTGCGCTGACAAGATAGCGGCTGGTGACACCGAACCGTCCGCTGGCCACCTGCTTGATGGCGGAGCATCTGTCCAGTCCGTCAGGGCCTACTGTCAGCCTCTCCAGATCCTCGCCGCCCTCGCCGGAATTGCTCTTGCCATGGAGCCGGTTCATAGCGATGGCCATGGTCTCATGAGCCTCTCTGGAAATGGAGCCATAGGACATGGCGCCTGTCTTGAACCGGGTCACAATGGACTCCACAGGCTCTACGTCCTCTATTTTGATGCCCTTTTTCGGATAGTTGAAATCCATAAGCCCGCGCAGATTGCGGACAGAATTTTCATCGTTCACCATGGCGGTATACTGTTTGAACATACTGTAATCTCCCCGCCTGGTGGATTCCTGAAGCATGTGGATCGTTGCGGGATTGTACAGATGCTCGTCCCCGCCGCTCCGCATCTTATGATGGCCCGGGCTGTCCAGGGTCAGGTCGTTCTCCAGCCCCAGAGGGTCGAACGCCTGGGAGTGCAGTTCGTCCACCTGCCTCTCGATATCCTTTAGGGTAATGCCTCCCACACGGCAGACCGTGTTGGAGAAATATCTGCTGATCACCTCCGGCGCGATGCCGATGGCCTCAAAGATCTGGGAACCCTGGTAGGACTGGATGGTGCTGATCCCCATCTTGGAGGCGATCTTTACGATACCGTGGAGCACCGCATTATTGTAATCGTTCACCGCCGCATAGTAGTCCTTATCCAGCATATGGTTGTCGATGAGCTCCCTGATGCTGTCCTGGGCCAGATAAGGGTTGATAGCACAGGCGCCATAGCCTAACAGAGTGGCAAAATGATGGACCTCCCTGGGCTCCCCGGACTCTAAGATCAGCGCCACGCGGGTGCGCTTCTTTGTCCGCACAAGATACTGGTTCAGGGCGGACACTGCCAGCAGGGACGGAATGGGCACATGGTTCTCGTCCACGCCTCTGTCGGAGAGGATCAGGATATTCACCCCGTCCCGGTATGCCCTGTCCACCTCCACGAACAGCCTGTCGATCGCTCTCTCCAGACTGGTATTCTTATAATAGGTAATGGGAACCACTTCCACCTTGAAGCCCTCCACTTTCATGCTCTTGATCTTCAAGAGGTCAGTGTTGGTCAGGATGGGGTTGTTCACACGGAGCATATTGCAGTTCTTGGGCGTCTCATGGAGAATATTGCCCTCCGTCCCGATATAGACGGTAGTGGAGGTAACGATCTCCTCCCGGATCGCGTCGATGGGCGGGTTGGTCACCTGTGCGAACAGCTGTTTAAAATAATGGAACAGGGGGTGCCTGGACTTGCTGAGCACAGGCAGCGGCGTATCCACGCCCATGGCGGCGATCGCCTCCGAGCCGGTCTTGGCCATGGGAAGAATGCTGGTCTTTAATTCATCATAGGTGTAGCCAAAGGCTTTCTGCATCCGCTGGCGCTCCTCGTAAGTGTACTCCGGCACTCTCAGGTTGGGGATATGCAGATCCTTTAAAAATACCAGGTTGCTGTCCAGCCACTCGCCGTAAGGCTGTCTGGAGGCATACTGCTCTTTCAGCTCCTCATCGGAGATCACCCGGCCTTTCACAGTGTCCACCAAAAGCATCCGGCCCGGGCGCAGCCTTTCCTTTACCTTGATCTTAGTGGGATCGATGGGCAGCACGCCCACCTCGGAGGAAAGGATCAGCGTATCATCGTCGGTGATCATATATCTGGAGGGACGCAGACCGTTCCGGTCCAGCACCGCTCCCATGATGTCTCCGTCGGAGAACAGAATGGAGGCGGGGCCGTCCCAGGGCTCCATCATGGTGGCGTAATACTGGTAGAAATCCCGTTTGTTCTGGGACATGGCCTTGTCGTTCGCCCAGGGCTCGGGAATGGTGATCATCACCGCCAGGGGCAGATCCATACCGCTCATGACCATGAATTCCAGCGTATTGTCCAGCATGGCGGAATCGGATCCTGTCTTACTGATGGCGGGCAGTACCTTGTGCATCTGGCCCTTCAGATAATCCGACTCCATATTTTCCTCCCGGGCCAGCATCTTGTCGGCATTGCCCCGGATCGTATTGATCTCCCCGTTGTGCACCATCAGGCGGTTGGGATGGGCCCTCTCCCAGCTGGGAGTGGTGTTGGTGGAAAAGCGGGAGTGCACCATGGCGATAGCGGACTCAAAATCCTCGCTCTGGAGATCCGCAAAGAAAGTGCGGAGCTGCCCCACCAGGAACATCCCCTTGTACACAATGGTACGGCTGGAGAAAGACACCACATAAGTATCCTCCGAGGACTGTTCAAACAGTCTTCTCGCTATATAGAGCCTGCGGTCAAAAGGCAGCCCCTTTTCCACGTCGGCGGGTTTCTTCACAAAGCCCTGCATGATGTGTGGCATACACTCCACAGCCTTATGCCCCAGCACATTGGGAAAGGTGGGCACCTCGCGCCAGCCTAAAAACTCCAGCCCCTCTTTCTCCACAATGATCTCGAACATCTTTTTCGCCTGGTTGCGCCGAAGCTCCTCCTGGGGAAAGAAGAACATGCCCACGCCGTACTCTCTCTCTCTGCCCAGGTCGATCCCAAGGGCTTTCGTCACCCGAGAGAAAAATTTATGGGGGATCTGGGTCAAGATACCCACGCCGTCCCCGGTCTTGCCCTCCGCGTCCTTACCTGCGCGGTGCTCCAGATTCTCCACGATCCTCAGGGCATTCTCCACCGTTTCACGGCTTTTTTCCCCATGAATGTTCACACATGCGCCAATGCCGCAGTTATCATGTTCAAATTCTTCCCGGTAAAGCGGCGCCCGGGGCTGTTCCTTTTTTACCTCAAACATTGTCCATGCTCCTTTCTTCGTTTCCTGTGTGAACCGCCGTAATCCTAATACTCCCTGCAGCTCACGCAAAAAAGGCGCAGTGGAGCCATCTTCCGCTCCATTGCGCCTTACTTCCATACACTATACATCATTTTTC
>CANRMK010000099.1 GCA_947631715.1 uncultured Acetatifactor sp. | reverse complement strand
TGAACGGTATTTTCAATATGCTGCGGAGTGTGATATACTTATTTTACCGTAGTTAATCTTATCTAAATGACATTGATAAGTTTATCCTATTTTGACATGAGCATACTCCTACCTATATTAATGTGGTGTCACATATGGTGTCAATCCTTATTTCAAATTCTTTCAAATTCTTGAATTGTATATGTTGAATTGTATATTGACTTTAACTTTTGTCCGTCCTATAATACATGTGTCCATCGGAGGGTAAACTGTTAAATAAGGGAGCGCATACCGGATAAGATGGCAGTCTAAAACAGCTGCTCTCTTATCTGGTTTTTTTATGGAGGTACATATTATTTATGAATCACGATTTAACTGTGGGCTCGGTATGGAAAAAACTCTTGTTATTTGCATTGCCTATCATGGGAGCAAATTTGCTTCAGGCTATGTACGGAACCGTGGACTTGATGATCGTCGGATTGTTTTCCGACGCTGCCGCCGTATCGGCTGTTTCTACGGGAAGTATGACTATGCAGACTATCACCGGAATTATCACGGGACTTACAATGGGATGTACGGTTTTATTAGGACAGAACATTGGAAAAGGGGACAAGACCGGCGCCGCAAGAACAATCGGCTCATCGCTTTGCCTGTTTATTTTTGTGGGAATGCTCCTTGCGGTCGGAATCGTGATAACTGCCGTCCCGATCACTCATGCAATGAACGCGCCAGAGGAGGCTGTTTCATTTACGGTCGGATACATCAGAATATGCGGAGCAGGAATTATTTTTATCGTGCTTTTTAACGCGTTATGCGGAATGTTTCGGGGAATGGGCGATTCAAAAACGCCGTTGATCTTAATGGGGATTGCGTGCGCCACCAATATACTGGGCGATCTGATTTTGACCGGCGCGTTTCATTTGGGAAGCAGCGGAGCTGCTTTCGCAACAGTTGCCGCTCAGGGAATAAGCGTTTTAAGCGCGCTTTTTATGATACGCCGGAATGGACTTGGAATAGAGACCGACAAAAACGAGATAAAACCGGCAAAACACGAAACCCTCAGAATCCTGAAATATGGGCTGCCTATAGCCGGACAGGAACTGCTCACCGGTATATCATTTATGGTCATTCTTGCAATTTTAAATTCCTTCGGACTTGTCGCATCCGCAGGAGTGGGAGTGGCGGAAAAGATCTGTGCGCTGATGTTTATCGTTCCGGGCGCGATCATGTCAGCGGATTCTGCGTTCACAGCTCAAAATGTGGGCGCTGGAAGAAGTGACAGGGCTTTAAAAGCTATGTTCATAGGAATGGCCTTCACATTGGCGGTGGGATTATGTATGTTTGCCATCAGCTTTACAAACGGCGTATGGCTGGCGCATTTCTTTACACCGGATGCGGACATAGCCGCAGCCGCGGCAGATTATCTTAAATCATATTCGATTGACTGCGTGCTTGTAGGCATCAGCTTCAGTATGGCAGGGTATCTTAACGGCAACGGGCGAACGGGCTTTGTGGCTTTGCAGGGAATTTTAAGTACATTTCTTGTAAGGATCCCCGTTTCGTACCTAATGAGTAAAGTCACCGGCGTAAGCCTGTTTCAAATAGGCTTCGCCACACCGCTCGCAACAATATTTGCGATAATGATCACGTCTGTTTATTTCATCTGGTTTGAAATAAAGCGGCGGAGAAGGATAATATAATTCTTAGCAGAAACTTCCCTTGACAAAGCTCTAATCCACAAAAAGAGGGGGCACAAGCCCCCTCTTAGAGATACTTCTCAAATTATTGCCAGGTAAAGGTCTCCGGCGTAACGCCGTTAAAGTTTGCAGCCGGAACGATCTCACCGGCTTTCAGCTTTGCCTGAGCGGCATCGATCTTTTCAATGGCCTCTGCAGACAGCTGGCAGCGTCCGGACTCGCTCACATAACCGGTAGAATCGGTAGCTGCGGTCAGCGTCACATTAGCGCCCTTGAAAGAGCCGTCCTTTACAGTGTTCAGCGTATTGTACACGGTGTCGTGCATTACTTTCAGGCCGCTGGTCAGCACTACATTGGAATCTCCGTTGGCGCCGTCGTCATACTGGTCAACATCACAGCCGATGACCATAACGCCATCTGCCTCCTTTGCAGCGGTGAACACACCGTTTCCGGATGCGCCTGCAGCTACAAAGATAATGTCAACGCCCTCTTCGATCAGGGCCTGTCCCACTACCTTGCCGGTAGCTTCGTCAGAGAAGTCGCCTACATAGTTGCCGCCCACGTTCGCGCCGGTCACATCTGTGCCCGCATAGGAGGGAAGCTCCACGATCTCCACATTCAGTCCCTCGGTGGCGTTCGCATAGAGCACGCCGCACTCAAAGCCGTACTGATAATTTACGTTGGAGGGGAATGCGATTCCGTTCACCACTGCGACCTTGCCTGACTTGGTGGTAAGAGCTGCAGCCATACCTGCGTAGAAGCCGCTCTCCTGCTCTGCGTAATAAGCCGCATAGACATTGTCCAAAGGCGCGTCAGCAGCCAGCTCGGTACCCTCTATGGTAGGCCAGGAATCGATCAGAATAAACTTTGTATCAGGATTTTCCTTTGCCACATCTCCGATGCCTGCAAACTGGAAGCCGCAGCATACGATCACGTCATAGTCTGCCACCACGTCCGCTACAGCCTGAACAGCAGCAACAGTATCGCCGCTCTCCTCACGGATCGGGGTAACGGTAGCATTCGGATTTTCGTCAATGAACTTCAGAACGCCATTGTAGTTGTCCTGGTTGAAAGAACCGTCATCCACGCCGGAGGGGCTGGATACGATGGCGATCTTTAGACCTGCTGCGTCGGCCCCATCGTTTGCTGCAGCGCTGCTTTCTCCGCCCTCAGCTGCATTCGCTGCAGCGCTGCTTTCGCTGTCAGACGAGCCGCTTTCACTGCCGCAGGCGATCAGGGACAGAGCCAGACATAAGCTCAGTACAAGTGCCAAAAATTTTTTCATGTTCCTCCTCGTTTCTGCGCTGTCTGTTCTTTGCGGCAGCTCTGCGGGACAGCGCAGACACAGACCTGCCTGTTTCGACATGCAGCGCGGGCCTGCTTCTTCCTCACGGCCTTGTGCGCCGGCATGTCTGCTTTTTACAGGGACTAATATAACACCATAACGGACAAATTTCAACAGGGAAATCAAAAAAATCATCCCAAATGTACATCTAACTGTGTGAAAGGGATCTCGATCCCGGCCTTGTCCAGCACCAATTTGCAGTTCTCTGTGATCCGCCATTTTCCGGCCCAGAAATCCTCCTGCCTGAACCAGCAGCGCACCCCCAGATCCACTGAGGAGCTTCCAAGCTGGCTTACAAAGACGAAATGTTCTTTTTCCTTTATTACCGCGGTGTCTTCCTCCAGGACCTTTCCGAGCACATCCTTCGCCTGCTTCAGGTCCGCCCGGTAGGACACGGACACTGTGAGGTCCATCCGCCGGCAGTCCTGCTCCGTCACATTCACCAGACTGTTGTTGGCAAGATTTCCGTTGGGCAGCACAACGGTCTGATTGTCAAAGGTGCGAAGCTTTGTATAGAAGATACTGATCTCCGTCACCGTTCCCTCTCTGCCCGTGGAGCCCTCTATGATATAGTCTCCCACTTTAAAGGGCTTAAGCATTAGGATCAGGACTCCGCCCGCCAGATTGGAAAGGCTCCCCTGGATCGCAAGACCGATGGCTACTCCGGCCGATCCCAGCACCGCCACGATACTGGCCGCATCCACACCGCATGCAGATGCCAGAAACAGCGCTAACACCACGTACAGCGCCGCTTTCAGGAACGAATCCATGAACTGGACTGCCCCGGTCTCCGCCCCCGCACGCTCCATGGATCTGCGCACAATGCGCCTTACCAGCTTGATCACCTGGACACCGATCAGGAAGAACACCACCGCCAGCACCACCCGCAGCGCCAGGTGCAGCGCGCTGCTGGAGATCTCCGCCAGAAATTTTTCCAGCGCTCCCCTGTTCCCGCTCAGCTTTTCCAGCTCTTTCAGAATTTCTTCTCCATTCTCCACTCTGTCTTTCCCCACTCCGTTTCCGCGCCTGCGGGCGCTGACTGCAATATGCCTGCCGTTTCAAAGATGCATCCATCGGTCACATCAATCGGCGGTCTTCTTCTGGGCTTTCTTTGCGCCTGCTCTCTTTGCGCCCGCTCTCTTTGCGCCCGCTCTCTTAGCCTTTTTTTCTCCGCTTTTCCCCAAAGGGGCTTGCTTTTCAGCTTCTCTGCGCTGCGCCTCCTCCATCACTTTCCGGGCCGCCTCCTTTGCGGCTTCCCTGGCCGCCGCTTTCACCGCCGCTCTCTCCAGGGCCCTCTCCTTTGCCAGCCTTTCAGCCTCAGCGGCGCGCTTTGCTTTTTCCTCTGCCTGGCGGCGCTTCTTTTCCAGTTCCGCCTCCGTATAGGGAACATAGCGCAGAATGCTCAAGGACAGCGGCGCCAGCTTCACGGTGACGGACCAGGGCCGGTCGTCCCATTCCGTCTCCCTGGCTGTTTTCACCCGGCTGTTCTGAATCCCGCTTCCCCCGTATTTTTCATCGTCGGAGTTGAAGATTTCCTTATATTTCCCGTCAAAGGGAACGCCGGTGGTGATCTGCTGCTCCACGCCGGAGAAATTAGCGACTACCAGCAGCGCCTGATCCTCTCTCTCCCCTTTGCGAAGATAGGACAGATAGCACTCATTCCCGGAAATGTTATTGACCCACTCAAAGCCTGCCGCCTGATCGTCGAGCGCATAAAGCTCCGGATTATCCCTGTAGATCCTGTTCAGATCCCGCATCAGCGCAGCGATTCCCATATGGCCGGGCATGGAGCTTAATTCCCACTCCACGGTCCGGTTCTCATTCCACTCGTCAAACTCACCGAGGTCCTGCCCCATGAACAAAAGCTTTTTGCCGGGATGGGTCATCATGTAAGCATACGTCAGGCGCAGGTTCGCAAATTTCTGCTCCCGGTTTCCGGGCATCTTCCCCACAAGCGACGCTTTCCCGTGCACCACCTCATCGTGGGAGAACACCAGCATGAATTTTTCGCTGTAGGCATAGATCATGCTGAAAGTCAGCTCCCCGTGGTGATGGCTGCGGAAATAGGGATCATATGAAATGTAGCGCAGATAATCATTCATGAAGCCCATGTTCCACTTAAGGTCAAAGCCCAGCCCACCGTCGTCCAGATCCCCTGTGATCTTGGGAAATGCCGTGCTTTCTTCCGCAATGGACAGGACGCCGGGATTTCTCTTTTTTAGAATGGAATTCAGGTGCTTGATCATCTCGATGGCTTCCAGATTCTCCTTGCCGCCGTAAATGTTGGGGATCCACTGTCCCTCGCTCTTGCCGTAATCCAGATACAGCATGCTGGCCACGGCATCCATGCGGATCCCGTCCGCATGATATTTTTCTACCCAGAACAGGGCGTTGGCGATCAAATAATTGGACACCTCAGGCCTGCCGTAATTGTAGAGCAGAGTGCCCCAGTGGGGATGGCGCCCCTGTCTGGGATCCAGATGCTCGTACAGACACGTGCCGTCAAATCCCGCAAGCCCGTAGGCATCTCTCGGAAAATGCGCCGGCACCCAGTCCAGGATCACGCCGATGCCCGCCTTGTGCAGCTCGTTCACAAAGTACATGAAATCCCTGGGAGAACCGTAACGGGCCGTGGGCGCGTAATAGCCTATGACCTGATAGCCCCAGGACGCGTCCAGGGGATGCTCCATCACAGGCATCAGCTCCACATGGGTGTATCCCATCTCTTTCACATAAGGGATCAGGGCGTCCGCAATCTCCCTGTAGTTTGCGTAAGGCTCTCCCTCCTTTGCCGCCGTAAACGACCCAAGGTAGAGTTCATAAATACTCACAGGCACATTGCCCGTCTGAAACTTGGCCCTTTGCCCGATAAATTCCCGGTCCTCCCAGTGAAAGCCCCGAAGATCCGCGATCACGGACGCCGTGTCGGGACGCAGCTGAGCCGCATTTCCGTAAGGATCGGACTTTAAGTAGAGACGGCCGTCCTTAAGCTTGATCTCATATTTGTAGTTATCCCCCACAGCCGCTCCCGGAACAAAAATTTCAAAGATACCGGAGTCCCAGAGCCGGCGCATCTGGTGCATTCGTCCGTCCCAGCTGTTGAAATCTCCGACCACGCTGATGCGCATGGCTCCCGGAGCCCACACGGCAAAATACGTTCCCTTTACCCCGTCGATTTCCATGGGGTGGGCGCCCAGCTTTTCATAGATGGTATAGTGGATCCCGTTCTTGAATTTCTCCGTGTCCTTTTTCGTGATCTGAGGCTGATAACGGTAGGGATCCCCATAGACCACGGTTCCTCCGTCCTGTCCCTTGACGGCATAATGATACGCCGGCGCGTCCGGTTCAGGCAGAAGCGCCGCGAAAAAGCCGTCCTCGTCCGCCAGCTCCATCCGGATCTCCTCGCCTGTGTCTTCGCAGACCACGGACGCTTTTTTGGCTCCCGGAAAATAAGCCTGGAGCAGCGTCTGTTTCCCTGCCCTGTGAGGGCCCAGGATCCTGTGGGGATCATCGCTCTCCGAGTAAATGATCTCTTCTATTTCCGGCCAGTTCATCAGCTTGTACAGTTTCTTTGTCATTCTTATACCCCCTTGCGTGCTTTAACACGCATACTCGCATCCTGATCGATCGTTTGAAAGTCTTCGGGCCTCCCTGCGTGCTCTCCTGTCAGCGCTCCCCCAGATCGTGCAGAAACAATCCGCTCCTTAATTTGGGCTCGAACCAGGTGGACTTGGGAGGCATCAGCCGCCCGGCGTCCGCCACTGCGAAAAGCTCCTCAATGGAGGTAGGGTACATGGAAAATGCGATCTTCATATCGGACCGGGCTCTTTTTTCCAGTTCCTCCAGGCCCCGGATCCCGCCAACAAAGTCAATGCGCCTGTCCGTCCTGGGATCCTGTATGCCCAGCACAGGCCCCAGCAGGTGATCCTGCAGCAGGGACACGTCCAGCCCCTTTACGGGATCGTCGGACCAAATGGCCTCCCTGGCGGTAAGCTCGTACCACTCTCCCTCCAGATACATGCCAAAGGTCCCTTTCCGCACCGGCTTCCAGGGCTGCTTTCCCTTTTTCTCCACCGTAAAGCGCTCCTCCACCTGCGCCAGGAACGCATCCGGCGTAAGGCCGTTCAGATCCCGCACCACTCTGTTGTAATCCATGATCTTCAGCTCTTCACTGGGAAACAGCACCGAAAGGAAATAATTAAATTCCTCTTCCCCCGTATAGTCCGGGTGGGCCTCCCGGCGCATGAGACCTACCTTTACCGCAGAAGCGCAGCGGTGATGTCCGTCCGCAATGTAAACGGCCGGGATCCGCTCAAAGGCATTTCTCACCGCTTCCACCCTTTCCCCATCGCTGATCGACCACACTCTATGTCCGATGCCGTCCTCGGAGACAAAGTCATACAGCGGAGGCTCCTTTTTTGTCCGGGCCGTGATCTCCTGCAGCACGCTGTCCGTGCGGTAAGCCAGAAAGATAGGGCCTGTCTGCATATTGCATGCGTCCACATGACGGATGCGGTCCCTCTCCTTATCCGCCCTGGTGTTCTCATGCTTCTTGATCCTATTGTTCAGATAATCGTCTATGGACGCACATGCCGCGATCCCCGTCTGGCTCCTGCCGTCCATGGTCTGTTCATAGAGGTAATAGCAGGGCATATCCTCCTGCACAAAAACCCCCTCTGCGATCCGCTCTTTCAGCATAGTCCGGGCTTTTTCATAGACTCTCTCATCGTAAGTATCCACCTCAGGTCCGAACTGCGTCTCCGCCCGGTCAATGGCTAGAAAAGAATCGGGATTTCTCTTTACCTCCTCACAGGCCTCCTCACGGTTGTATACGTCGTAGGGAAGAGCTGCCGTCTTCTTCTCCATTCCCGGTCTTGGCCGGTATGCCCGAAAGGGCCTGATCTGCGCCATATTTTGTCCTCGCTTTCCAGTTTTTTCTCTGCTTACGCCGCAATATCTTGACAGTGCAGCTTTTTGCCCAGCTGTGCACAATTTTCTCAGGAAACATAGTACTTCACCGCGAAATGCCCGTCTGCATGAGGGATAAGAGGGTTGCGAACGCCCTCTTTGGGGTACTTTTCATACTATTATACCGCGCATGAAAGCTTCTGTCATGCTTTATTTTTCTCTCCGGGCAGATATCTGTGAAAGAACAATTTTTGCGCAC
>CANRMK010000098.1 GCA_947631715.1 uncultured Acetatifactor sp. | reverse complement strand
TTATGGAGAAATTTACTTCACAGAATTCTTCAGGTGTGGTAAAATGAAAAATAGTGTGAAGGTCGGCGCGGGTGCGGCGGCGCCGTACCTGACAGGAATCATCTTTTTCAGAAAACAGTGCAGAGAATCCGCCGCGCAGAAATGAGGAGAACATGGCAAGCATTTCTTTGACCCAGGTGATCGAAAAGATGAAGCTGGAGAATCTGACGCCCGAGCTGGAGTTAAAGGGGATTCGGATCACACAGCCCGACATTAACCGTCCCGCTCTTCAGCTGACCGGATACTTTGAACATTTTGAATCCACCCGTATACAGGTGGTGGGATTTGTGGAATATTCCTACATAGCGAGCCTGAGTGAGGAAAAAAGGCGTGAGGTATGCGACGATCTGATGAGCTATGACATTCCGGCCATTGTATTCTGCCGGGAGCTGCAGCCGGATCCGATTTTTTTAGAGGCGGCCATTGCCCATCGTGTTCCCCTGCTTTCTACCAAGAAGACCACATCAGCATTTATGGCGGAGATCATCAGGTGGCTGAACGTAAAGCTTGCTCCCTGCATCTCCGTGCACGGTGTACTTGTGGACGTGTACGGCGAGGGCGTCCTGATCACGGGCGAGAGCGGTATCGGTAAGTCCGAGGCGGCTCTGGAGCTGGTAAAGCGCGGGCACAGGCTGGTGACGGACGATGTGGTGGAGCTTCGCAAGGTCAGCGACGATACGCTGGTGGGCTCGGCGCCTGACGTGACAAAGCATCTGATCGAGCTGAGAGGCATCGGCATTGTGGATATCAAGGCGCTGTTCGGTGCATCTTCGGTCAAGGACACCCAGAATGTGGATCTGGTCATCCGGCTGGAGGACTGGGATAAGGATAAGGAATATGACCGGCTGGGGCTGGAAGAAAATTATACGGAGTACCTGGGCAATAAGATCGTGTGCCACAATATCCCTATCCGCCCGGGGCGGAACCTGGCGATCATCTGTGAGTCCGCAGCCGTAAATCACCGCCAGAAGAAGATGGGCTACAATGCGGCCCAGGAGCTGTATGCCAGAGTGCAGAATTCTCTGGCAAAGAAGCGGGACGAGGACGAAGAGGACGAATAGACCCTAGGGAGGGGAGGAAATGTTTCCATGGGGAAATATGCTTTTGGTGTCGATGTAGGAGGCACAACGGTAAAGCTGGGGCTTTTTGACGAGGACGGCCGTGTGCTGGACAAGTGGGAGATCCCCACGGTGAAAGAGAACGACGGTGAGTCCATCCTGCCCGATGTAGCGGAAAGCCTGCAGGCAAAGATGAAAGAGCGCGGGCTGGGCGAGGCTGATCTTGCGGGCATCGGCATCGGGGTGCCCGGTGCGGTGGACGGCAGCGGAATGCTGGTGGGCGGCGCCGTGAACCTGGGTTGGAAGCCTTTTCACATATCCAAGGCCCTGAATGCATATATTAATGTACCTGTAAAAGCGGCGAACGATGCCAATGCGGCGGCTTTCGGAGAACTGTGGCAGGGCGGCGGCAAGGGCTGCCGCAGCATGGTGACTGTAACTCTTGGAACCGGCGTGGGCGGCGGCATCATTGTAGACGGCAGGATCCTTACCGGAGCCAAAGGGGCGGCAGGGGAGATCGGCCATATTCACATTGACGATGAGGAGACGGAGGTCTGCAGCTGCGGCAGCAGGGGCTGTCTGGAGCAGTATGGATCTGCCACAGGCGTTGTCCGCCTTGCAAAAAGAAGGCTGGCAGAGGATCAAAAGCCCAGTGTTCTCCGAGAGGGGGAGCTTTCCGCCAAGGCTGTGTTCGATGCGGTAAAGGCCGGGGACGATGTGGCTCAGGAGATTGCGGAGAGGTTCGGCGCATATCTGGGCAAAGGGCTTGCGGCTGTGGCAAATGTGGTGAATCCTGAGAAATTTGTCATAGGCGGCGGTGTCTCCAAGGCAGGGGAAGTGCTGTTTGACTTTATCAAGCCGGCATTTCGCAAGTATGCTTTTCCGCCGTGCAGGGAGACAGGATTTGCCCTGGCCACACTGGGAAATGATGCCGGTATCTACGGCGCGGCCGGATTGATTCTTTTGGGAGGGTCAGATGATTAGCGAAGCGGTCATTGAAGCGTTAAAGGGCTATGTGCCCGAAGAGAATATTTTTCTAAATGAGCCTATGGCAGGCCACACTACCTTTCGGATCGGTGGGCCTGCCGATTGCTTGCTGCAGATAGAAAACGAGGAACAGCTGAAGAAAGTGCTCCGGTATTTAATTCTGGTGGAGGAGCCTTACTTTGTGCTCGGGAACGGAAGTAATCTTCTGGTCAGCGATCACGGATACCACGGCGTTATTCTGCAGATCGGCCGCAAAATGAACGGAATACAGGTGGACGGCTGCCAGATCACAGCTCAGGCGGGCGCACCTCTGAGCCTTGTGGCAAAAACGGCCCAGGAACACGGGCTTGCGGGCCTTGAGTTTGCCTCCGGCATTCCAGGGACAGTGGGCGGCGGCGTGGTCATGAACGCCGGAGCCTATGACGGGGAAATGAGCCAGGTCGTGACACAGGTAGGCGTGGTGAGCCGCGAGGGCGAATCCATGGAATTTGACAACAGCACCATGGAGTTCGGCTATCGCACCAGCGCTCTCCGCAACAATTCCTTTACGGTGACGTCGGTGACATTTCGGCTTAAGCCGGGAGAGAAAGACCGGATCCAGGCGCGGATGGATGAGCTGATGGCAAAGCGAAAGGAAAAGCAGCCTCTTGAGTATCCCAGCGCCGGAAGTGTCTTCAAACGCCCGGAGGGCTATTTTGCCGGAAAACTGATCATGGACGCGGGCATGCGGGGATATCAGACAGGCGGAGCCAGAGTCTCCGATAAGCACTGCGGGTTTATCGTAAATGCGGGGAATGCCACAGCTCAGGATGTGCTGGATGTGATCTGCGAGATCAGGGAGCGCGTCAAGGAAAGGTTCGGCGTGGATCTGGAGCTGGAGATCATATATTTGGAATGAATTGCAGATAATAACAGGGATTCCGCAGAGGCAGGATCATGTATGCGGGCTTGAAGAATACAGGTCCGGCGGCAGACATGCCGGGATGCGAGGTACAATGAGATTTGTAGTGGTAACGGGAATGAGCGGAGGCGGTAAGAGCACCGTTTTGAAGATGCTGGAAGATGCAGGATTTTACTGCGTGGACAACCTGCCGCTCTCTCTTGTGGAAAAGTTTTTTGAACTGATCTGTGTCCCCAACAGCGAAATCAGCAAGGTGGCGCTGGGGCTGGATGTGCGTACCGACCAGTCCTTTGAGGACGCCACGAGGATCCTGGGCCAGCTGAAGCAGAAAGAGTATTCTTTTGAAATCCTTTTTATGGAGGCGGACGAGGGGACACTGATCAAGCGCTATAAGGAGACGCGCCGGGTGCACCCTCTGGAGCCGGAGGGACGTGTGGAGGACGGTGTGCGCAAGGAGCGCCGGGTCTTGGAAAATGTCCGCAACATGGCTGACTATGTGATAGATTCCTCCCATCTGCTGACCAGGGAGCTGAAAGAGGAGCTGGACCGTATTTTTGTGGAGAATCAGGAATATAATAGTCTCATGATAACGGTCATGTCCTTTGGGTTCAAGCACGGCATTCCCTCGGATGCCGATCTTGTGTTTGATGTCCGTTTCCTGCCCAATCCATTTTATATCGACCAACTGAGAGAAAAGACGGGAAGAGACCAGGAAGTACGGGATTATGTGATGGGATTCAAAGAGGCGGAGATCTTTATGGAAAAGCTGACGGATTTGATCCGGTTCCTGATCCCCAACTATATAAAGGAGGGCAAGAACAGCCTTGTCATTGCCATCGGCTGTACCGGAGGCAGGCACAGGAGCGTCACGCTGGCCGGGGAACTGTACAGCCGAATGAAAGATCATGGCAGCTATGGGATCAAGCTGTATCACAGGGATGCGGACGGTCCCGGGAAATAGGCGGTTCAGGAAGAGGTAGCATTATGTCTTTTTCCGGAGAGGTCAAAGAGGAACTGGCAAAAAATATCAGCCCGGCCCGGCACTGCCAGATCGCGGAGCTGGCAGCGATCCTGCACTTCTGCGGCCAGTACGGGCGGGATGAAAATGGCCTTTACACCATAGGTTTTCAGACAGAAAACCAAATGGCCATCAGAAAATGCTTTACATTATTGAAAAAAACATATAATATAGAAACTGGTGTGGCACTGACTGAACGGGAAATGCAGGGAGTCCTGCAGAAGATAGGCAGCTTAGACGAGCCTGTGAGCAGGACACTGATAAAAAACGCATGCTGCCGGCGGGCTTTTCTGCGGGGAGCTTTTTTGTGCGCGGGCTCTATGAGCGATCCGGCCAAGGGCTATCATCTGGAGTTCGACTGTGCGGATCAGGCGAAAGCGGAACAGCTCAGAGATGTGATCGGCGGGTTTGAGATTGAATCCAGGATTATCCGCCGTAAAAAATATTATGTTGTCTATCTGAAAGAGGGATCCGGGATCGTGGATCTTTTGAATGTCTGCGGCGCGCCGGTATCTCTGATGAATCTGGAAAATCTCAGGATTCTGAAAGAAATGAGAAATTCTGTGAATCGGCGGGTGAACTGTGAAACCGCAAACATAGCGAAGACCGTCAGTGCGGCTTCCAGACAGGTGGAGGATATCGAATACCTCCAGATTCATTATGGGTTGGAAAACTTATCTCCTAATCTGAGGGAAATGGCAGAGATCCGGCTGGAAAATCCGGATACTCCGCTAAAGGAGCTGGGAGAATGCTTTCATCCGCCTATCGGCAAGTCGGGGGTGAACCACAGGCTCAGGAAGTTAAGCGAAATGGCGGAGAAGCTCAGGACTTTCGGCTGACGGAGAACGCGGTCCGTTGTGTAAAGCAGAGGTAGAGGAGGACATATTATGACACAAAGAAACATTCAGGTTCAACTGGAAAACGGACTTGAGGCGAGGCCGGTGGCGCTTCTGGTACAGGAAGCCAGCCGCTATGACAGCAAGATCTACATTCAGTCCGGTGAGAGAAAGGTAAATGCCAAGAGCATCATGGGCATGATGAGCCTGGGACTGGAAAGCGGGGACGCACTGATGGTATCCGCAGAGGGAACAGACGAAGAGGACGCGGTGAAAGGGATCGAGCATTTCCTGAGCGGCGAGGGCGCATAAAACTGTTTCAGATGTAATATGTCTGGCCGTAAATAAAATAACGGGGAGGCGGAGTCAATGGGGGAGCTGTTGAGTTCGCCTTTTTTGCAGACAGGTACGGCAGCGATATCATTTTTTGATCAGGAGAACAGCATGGGCAGAAAGCTGATGTTTATTTACAATCCAAAAGCGGGAAAGGCGAAGATCAAAAGCAAACTGGCGGACATTCTCGATATTTTTGCCAGGGCCGGGTACGAGACGACGGTGTTTCCGACACAGGCGAAAGGGGACGCAATGCATATTATGGAAGGGCGTTCCCGGGATTACGAGCTTGTGGTGTGCAGCGGCGGTGACGGCACACTGGACGAGACTGTCACAGGTATGATCGAAAGCGGCTTTCAGACGCCGATAGGCTATATACCGGCAGGCAGCACCAACGATTTCGGGGGAAGTCTTTCCCTGCCAAAAAATATGCTGCGTGCGGCCGAAATCATTGTAGAGGGCAAGAATTTCCTCTGTGATATCGGCGCATTTAACGAGGATATTTTCGTCTATGTGGCGGCGTTCGGGCTCTTTACGGAGGTGTCCTATGAGACAGGGCAGGACGTGAAGAACATGCTGGGGCACATGGCTTATGTACTTGAGGGAATGAAACGGCTGTCCGCGATCAAGTCGTACCCCATGCGGGTCAACTGCGGAGGAGAGATCATTGAGGAGGATTTTATCTTCGGCATGGTGACAAATTCCTTTTCGGTAGGCGGAGTGAAGAATATCACCGGAACAGATGTCAAGCTGGACGACGGCATTTTTGAAGTGACTCTGATCAAGAAGCCCAAAAACCCCATTGAGCTGAATAATATTGTGGTGTCGCTCCTGAATCATAAAATTGACACAAATGTCATGTATTGTCTCCGCACCTCCAGCATATATTTTGATTCTGCAGAGCCTATTGCATGGACTCTGGACGGAGAGAACGGCGGAACCCATAAGAGCGTCAAAATAGAGAATATCCATCATGGCATGAATATCATGGTCAAGTAAAAATCCATATTCCATTTTAAAGAGGCATGTGTTATAATGTCCTTGTTCAAAACGGATCATTATTAAATTAAATAAACGGAGGTAAAAGACATGTTAGTATCAGCAACAGAAATGCTCAAAAAGGCAAGGGCCGGCCATTATGCTGTCGGTCAGTTCAACATCAACAACCTGGAGTGGACAAAGTCTATCCTGCTGACTGCAAAAGAATGCAGATCCCCTGTGATCCTGGGTGTTTCCGAGGGCGCAGGCAAGTACATGGGCGGATATGATGTTGTGGTAGGTATGGTGAACGGCTTGTTGAAGGATCAGGACATTGACGTTCCCGTAGCGCTCCATCTGGATCACGGTTCCTTTGAGCACTGCTATAAGTGCATTGAAGCAGGTTTCTCTTCCATAATGTTCGACGGTTCTCATTATCCTATTGCGGAGAACGTTCAGAAGACGACCGAGCTGGTAGCCGCCGCTCACGGCAAGGGACTTTCCATTGAGGCAGAGGTAGGCGCTATCGGCGGTGAAGAGGACGGCGTGGTCGGAATGGGCGAGTGCGCAGATCCCAAGGAGTGCAAGGCCATTGCCGATCTGGGCGTTGATTTCCTGGCAGCAGGCATCGGCAATATCCATGGAAAGTATCCCGCAAACTGGAAAGGGCTGAGCTTTGAGACCCTGGATGCAGTACAGCAGCTTACCGGAGAGCTTCCTCTGGTGCTTCACGGCGGTACGGGAATTCCTGCAGATATGATCAAGAAAGCCATCAGCCTGGGCGTTGCAAAGATCAATGTAAATACCGAGTGCCAGCTGGCATTCGCAGCAGCCACCAGACAGTACATCGAGGCAGGCAAGGATCAGGAGGGCAAGGGATTTGATCCCAGAAAGCTTCTGGCTCCCGGCGCTGAAGCAATCAAGGCGACTGTCAAAGAGAAGATGGAGCTGTTCGGTTCCGTTGGAAAGGCCTGAAAAGAGAGAAATAGGGAGGCAGAGCGTATGCCCTGCCTCTCTTTGCGTCTGCGGGCATGGGCGGGCTCTGACGTTGATCTTGCGGATATACTGCAAAAAGCGCGCCGGAAAGGAGGGTATCCTGTGAAAGAGGGAGAATACTTTCAGAGCGCCCTTTCCGATTTCGCCCGGGAAGTGGCAAACGGAGGCGCCATAAGGCACCTGACGGATCTTGGATACACTGCGGGACAGATTGCGGACCGCCTGGACTTCCCCGCCTCACCCGACAGGGTGAAGAGAGAAATGTGGAACCGCCTGACGGAAACGGAGGTTATCCTGACGGAGGAACCGGGAGGCAGGAAACAGGAAAGATATTCTTATGTGCGGGAGTATGATTCCTTTGGTCACAGCAGCTTCCGCAGAGTTTCGTCTGGCCGGACTGAGGGGCATTCTGTCCTCTGGAGAGAGATTTATGGAGAGGCGTGGACGGTAGATTTTGCCAGAGCCGTTCTGCAGGAGAAGCTGGAGAAAAATGGAGAAAAATACGCCTACATGTCATGTGATTTCGGTGTGTCCGCCTATAAGGATCCGCCCGGATTCTGCAGACAGATGCAGCTTTTGGACGAGGCGCAGAGAGAATATGTTGAGGGGCTTCCCTGGGAGAAAAAACGTGTTTATCACCGAATGGACCGGCGCATGACGGGAATTCTGGAAAGGCTGTATGCAGCGGGAGAATATCACGGGGTCTGCTGCTTTATAAAAACAGAAGAAAAGATATACCTTACCTGAAAAAATACCCCTGAAAAGGGAGGATGCCAAGGAACAATGTTCCTTGGCATTTATTATGAAAAAGTTTTTAGTAAACAGTAAACTGTAATTGGCTTTGTTCTGTATTACCCGGTTGCTATGGTTCTAGTATAGACAACAGAAATGTCTAAAGAATGAGGAAAATTAAAAAAAAAATTGAATGAATTGTAAACAAAATATGAACGTCTCCAGTACTGTAAGAACGACCGCCTGTTCATTGTTGAGGAGGAGGACGGAACCTGGCGGGGATAGGAATCAGTGGTCATTTGGTGCTGAAAATAGTCATTTGATGCGGCGGACATGGTGCGGAAAGCGAAAAACAGCCGATAATATTATTGA
>CANRMK010000097.1 GCA_947631715.1 uncultured Acetatifactor sp. | reverse complement strand
AAGATCGCCAGAAAATATAATCTTGTCACCAATTTCGGAAAATTCATGGATCCCCTGGCGGATAAGCTTCTGGTGTGTTCCGCCCTGATCGCTCTGGTGGAGCTGGAGAGGATTCCGGCCTGGGTCGTGATCCTGATTATCGCCAGGGAATTTATCATCAGCGGCTTCCGGCTTGTGGCTGCGGATAACGGTATTGTCATTGCTGCCAGCTACTGGGGAAAATTTAAGACGACTTTCCAGATGGTGATGGTGTGCCTGATGCTGGTGAACATACCGGGGACGGAGGTATGGATGCCGTGGCTGAATCCGTTGACCCAGATAGTCATGTGGATCGCGCTTGTGCTGACGGTGGTGTCGCTGATTGATTATCTGGTGAAGAATAAAGGTGTCATGAAAGATTAAAAAGCCATTCTGCCAGGTATCTCGTTTCGGCTGCGGGCGTTGTTCCAGATCCGTGTAAAGCTGGAGATCCTCGGGCAGATTTTCGGAGGAAGAAAGATGGTAGCGGAATTTATTTTTGTGGGGACGGAGCTGCTTTTGGGGAACATCGTGAACACCAACGGCGCGTTCCTGGCGGAAAAGTGCGCGGGGCTCGGACTTTCCTGTTATTTCCAGACTGTGGTGGGCGACAATGAGGGCCGGCTGTCGGAAACGCTGGAGAGGGCGATGGACCGCTCGGACGTGGTCATACTGTCCGGGGGACTGGGGCCCACGGAGGATGACCTGACAAAGGAAACGGCGGCAAAGGTCTGCGGCAGAAAACTTACTATGCATGAGCCCAGCAGGGAGATGCTGAAGCACTTTTTTGAGCGGAGAGGCATGGAGCTTACAGAAAATAACTGGAAGCAGGCCATGATGCCGGAGGGCGCCATTGTGCTGGACAATCCCAACGGCACGGCGCCGGGGCTGATCATCGAGACAGAAAAGTCAAAAGTGATTCTGCTCCCGGGCCCGCCCAATGAACTGTGTCCTATGTTTGAAGCCAATGTGGCGCCTTATCTGGCAGATCTTACCTCCCAGGTCATCTGCTCCCGGACCGTGAAGATCTGCGGCGTGGGAGAGAGCAAGGCGGAGACAGTGGTGAAAGACCTGATCGACGCGCAGACCAACCCTACCCTGGCCACCTACGCCAAGACCGGAGAGGTGCATATCCGGGTCACCGCCTCTGCGGAAAACAGTGAGAAGGCCGAAAGGCTCATAGACCCTCTGGTGAGGGAACTGAAAGACAGGTTCGGGCGGGCGGTCTACACCACAGAGGACGAGACGGATCTGGAGACTGCGGTGGTAAGGCTTCTTGCGGATGCCGGGCTGACTTTAGCCTGCGCCGAGTCCTGCACCGGCGGACTGCTCTCCGGCAGGATCATCAATGTTCCGGGCGTGTCGGAGGTATATAAGGCGGGGTTCGTCACTTATGCCAATGAGGCGAAAATGAGCCAGCTTGGAGTGAGCAAGGATACCCTGGACCGATACGGTGCGGTGAGCGCAGAGACGGCGGAAGAGATGGCGGCCGGGGCGGCGCGGGCAGCAGGAACGGACGCGGCACTGTCTGTCACCGGGATCGCAGGGCCTGACGGCGGCACGGCAGAAAAGCCGGCGGGGCTGGTGTATATCGGCTGCCGGGTCAGAGAGAATGTGACGGTCAGAAAGTACCGGTTTTCCGGCAGCCGGCGCAAGGTGCGGGAGTCGGCTGTGGCTGCCGCCCTGACGCTGCTGAGGGAATGTATTTTGGAGGCAGTGGAGATTTAAGACCTTTATAGGAATATCAGCCTTTCCCTTGCAAGTCACGCCCGATACTGCAGATGTGCTCCCGGCAGACGCGCTTCCGCCCGGCTCCGCACGTAACGGATCCAAGGCATGTAAGATATGCCTGCTCGAGAGTACCTCGCCAAGAGCCGGCGCGCTCCGACGGTCTGCTGGAAGAACATCGACAGTACCGGGCTGAATACGACGGAGGGGCTGAACGGTTGCATTATATTGCCGCCAGGGAGACAATTTTCTTGCGCAATGCGCTGTCATGTGATACACTGAACACGTCTGATACTTTGTCTGATATTTTGCTCGATTCGGAGTAAGCGCTGTTCGTCGGGCGCTGTCACATCATTCCGGCATATTCGCCGCAGGTTTCAGATGAAAATTTTGAAAATGGAGGTGAGGCGCCTTTGAGAGAGTTCATGGGATCGGTATGATCGTATTAAGAGCAGCGCAAATAAATGGTTGACAAATGCGAACAAATGTTTTATTTTGGAAAAAGAAAAGAACATTTGTTCTGCATGGAATCGGACCTGATGAAAAGAATGGAGACTGAAAATATGGAAAGAGAAGAAAAACTGAAAGCATTGGATGCGGCGATCAGCCAGATCGAGAAACAGTACGGAAAGGGAGCCATCATGAAGCTGGGCGATCCCTCTGCACAGATGAACGTGGAGACGATTCCCACAGGCTCCCTGAGCCTTGACATTGCACTGGGGCTGGGAGGGATTCCTAAGGGGAGGATCGTGGAGATCTACGGGCCTGAATCCAGCGGTAAGACGACTGTCACCCTGCACATGATTGCGGAGGTCCAGAAGAGAGGCGGCATAGCGGGCTTTATCGATGCGGAGCACGCGCTGGATCCCGTATATGCAAAGAACATCGGCGTTGACATTGACAATCTGTATATTTCACAGCCTGACAACGGCGAGCAGGCCATGGAGATCGCGGAGACGATGGTGCGCTCCGGCGCCGTTGACATTGTTGTGGTGGACTCCGTAGCGGCCCTGGTGCCAAAGGCCGAGATCGACGGAGATATGGGGGACAGCCATGTAGGACTTCAGGCCCGCCTCATGTCCCAGGCGCTGAGAAAGCTTACGGCCATCATCAGCAAATCCAACTGCACGGTGGTGTTTATCAATCAGCTGAGAGAGAAGATCGGCGTTATGTTCGGGAATCCCGAGACAACTACCGGAGGCCGTGCGCTGAAATTCTATTCGTCCGTCCGCATGGACGTGCGCAGGATCGAATCCCTGAAACAGGGCGGGGAAGTCATCGGGAACCGCACCAGGGTAAAGGTGGTAAAGAACAAGATCGCGCCGCCTTTTAAGGAAGCGGAATTTGATATCATGTTCGGCGAGGGGATCTCCATGGAGGGAGATGTGCTGGATCTGGCGGCAAATCTGGATATCGTTGTAAAATCCGGTGCGTGGTATGCCTATGAGGGGAATAAGATCGGACAGGGGCGTGAGAATGCCAAGCAGTATCTGAAGGACAATCCCGGAGTGTGCGATGAGATAGCGGCGAAAGTGCGGGCGCACTACGGCTTTGACACGCCCGCAGGAGCCGGACAGGAAGCGGAAGCAAAGGCTTAGGGACGCGGGGAACACATATGAAAGTCGCAGGGATCGAGGAAGTGTCAAAATCTCGGAGCCGGGTATATATGGAGGACGGATCCGGTTTTGTGCTCTACAGGAGCGAAATGCGCCGGTACGGGGTGGTTTTAGGGGAGGAGCTGCCGGAGGAGGATTACCGTGAGATACTCTGCCGGCTGCTTCCCGAACGGGCGAAGCTGAGAGCCATGAACCTTTTGAAGAACAGGGAATATACCGTAAAGCAGCTGCGGGATAAGCTTCTGGAGGGCGGTTATCCGGAGGCTGTCGTTCAGGAGGCGCTGGATTATGTGGCATCTTTCCGTTATACGGATGATCTGCGCTATGCGGCAGCTTTTATCGCCGGGCATGAGAATACCCGCAGCCGCCGCCGGATCGAACAGGATCTTATCGGAAGAGGCATAGACAGAGAAACACTGGAGCGGGCCTGGCTGGAATGGGAAGAGCAGGGCGGCCGCCAGGACGAGCAGACCATGATCAGGAAGCTCTTGGAAAAGAGAGGGTACGATTCCCATAATGCGGATATCAGGGAAAAGCAGAGACAGGGCGCATTCTTGATGAGACGGGGATTTTCGGCGGAGCAGATCAGAAAAATCCTTTTTGAGGAATGAGCGCAGTCTGATACGATACAATAGTTTGATTGCCTGAAAGTATACTTGCAGAAGTTAGTGCTTGACAATAGTTTGAATTGAGTATAGAATTTAACTGTTGTAAATTGCTTGTTAGAATGTTTTCGGCGTCCCAGCTGGGACAGGTACATACATTCTATGTAAGCTGCGGATGTCTGTCCGTAGCGAAGTGTACAATGAAAACTAAATAAGGAGGTGCTCCTGTAAGATGGAAGCTATTATTGCGGTAGTGACTCTCATTGTCACCTGCGCTGTTGCCATACCACTTACCATTGTCTTCTATTCAAAGCATCAGAAGAAGACATCGGATGCAACGATCGGCAGCGCTCAGGACAAGGCGAGAGAGATCATTGATGAAGCTCTTAAGACTGCGGAATCCAAAAAGCGGGAATCCATGCTGGAGATCAAGGAAGAGTCCATTCGGACCAAGAATGAACTTGACAAGGAAATCAAAGAGCGCAGGGCGGAGGCCCAGCGTTATGAGCGCAGGGTCCAGCAGAAAGAAGAGAACATCGACAAGAAAGCGGAAGCTATCGAAAAGCGTGAGAGCAGTTTGGCGGCCAGAGAGGAATCCCTTGAAAAAATGAAAGTGGAAATCTCCAAGCTGAACGAGCAGCGCGTACAGGAACTGGAACGAATTTCAGGTTTGACCTCTGAACAGGCAAAAGACTACTTATTGAAAATTGTTGAAGAAGAAGTAAAGCATGAAACGGCCGTGATGATCAAGGAAATGGAGAGTCGGGCCAAGGAAGAAGCAGACAAAAAGGCGAAAGAGTATGTCGTATCTGCAATCCAGAGATGTGCTGCAGATCATGTCTCTGAGACGACGATCTCTGTCGTACAGCTTCCCAGCGATGAGATGAAGGGAAGGATCATTGGCCGTGAGGGTCGGAATATCCGTACTCTTGAGACCATGACAGGCGTGGATCTGATCATAGACGATACGCCTGAGGCAGTTATTCTTTCGGGATTTGATCCTATCCGGCGCGAGGTTGCAAGGATCGCGCTGGAGAAACTGATCGTGGACGGACGCATTCACCCCGCCAGGATCGAAGAGATGGTGGAGAAAGCCCAGAAAGAAGTTGAGCAGATGATGAAAGAGGAAGGCGAGGCTGCGACGCTGGAGGTCGGCGTTCACGGTATCCACCCCGAATTGATCAGACTGCTGGGCAAGATGAAGTTCCGGACCAGCTACGGTCAGAATGCCCTGAAGCATTCTATCGAGGTGGCGCAGCTCTCAGGGCTGCTTGCCGCAGAGATGGGACTGGATGTAAGGCTTGCCAAGCGTGCGGGCCTGCTGCATGATATCGGTAAATCCGTGGATCATGAGATGGAGGGCTCCCACATTCAGCTTGGCGCGGAGCTTTGCCGCAAATACAAGGAAAACGCTGTTGTCATCAACGCCGTGGAATCTCACCATGGCGATGTGGAGGCAACTTCCCTGATCGCGTGTATTGTACAGGCTGCTGACACGATATCTGCCGCGAGACCGGGGGCCAGAAGAGAAACTCTGGAAACGTATACCAGCAGATTAAAGCAGCTGGAAGAGATCGCAAACAATTTCAAAGGTGTAGATAAGTCTTTTGCTATTCAGGCAGGTCGTGAAATTCGTGTGATGGTAGTGCCCGAACAGATTTCCGATGCAGACATGGTCCTGCTGGCCCGCGATATCTCAAAGCAGATAGAGGCGGAACTGGAATATCCCGGACAGATCAAGGTAAACGTGATCCGCGAGAGCCGTGTGATCGATTACGCGAAGTAATGCCATTCACTACAGTTCTTGGCTTGAACATGAAAATTGCATATCAGAGAGACAGAGGATACTTAAGTGGAGTATCCTCTGTTTTTTTAAAATTTCTTGTAATTTCCTCTTGTGAAATCCCATCTCTTATAGTATAGTAGAGCAAGTGTATGATTGTATACGATTATGCAACGCCTAAAAACGGCAAAGAACGGAGCAGGACGCCGGGATCAAGAAAGGAAGCGTCCGGGACGGAGGAGAAATGAAAGCGTATCAAGAGTTGAGCAGAGCGGAACTTCTGAGCCTGAAGGAGCAGCTGGACAGAGAATATGAGGAGGCAAGGGGAAAGGGACTAAAGCTGGATATGTCCAGAGGAAAGCCGTCCGCAGCGCAGCTGGATATGAGCCGCGACTTTCTGGACGCGCTGAATTCTGCCAGTGAGATGAAATCGGAGAATGGTCTTGATGTGCGCAATTATGGCGCCATGGACGGTATTCCCGAGGCGAAGAAGCTGATGGGAGATATTATGGGGGTGCCTGCGGAGAATGTGATCGTCTGCGGAAACGCAAGTCTCACCATTATGTACGATACCGTTTCCAGATCTATGACTCATGGCGTGCTGGGAAGCACTCCCTGGTGCAGGCTGGACAAGGTGAAGTTCCTTTGCCCCTGCCCCGGTTATGACAGGCATTTTGCAATTACGCAGCATTTTGGCATAGAGATGATCAATGTGCCTATGACGCCCCAGGGGCCCGATATGGATATGGTGGAGAGGCTGGTGTCAGAGGACGACAGTATCAAGGGAATCTGGTGCGTTCCCAAATACTCCAACCCTCAGGGGTATACATACTCGGAAGAGACGGTAAAGCGGTTCGCGCATCTGAAGCCGGTTGCAGAAGATTTCCGGATCTTTTGGGACAATGCGTATGCGGTACACCATCTCTATGAGGACAGACAGGACGAACTAGCTGAGATTTTGAACCTCTGCGCCGAAGCTGGAAATCCCGATATGGTCTATGAGTTCTGTTCCACCTCAAAGATTACCTATGCGGGAGCCGGGATCTCTGCAGTGGCCTCCTCCAGGGCCAATCTGGACGAAATGAAAAAGGTCCTTACTCTGCAGACCATCGGCTTTGACAAGGTGAACCAGCTGCGCCATGTGCGTTACTTTAAGAATATAGACGGGATTCAGGCGCATATGAAGAAACATGCCGGGTGGATGCGCCCTAAGTTCGAAGCAGTGCTGGCCGTGCTGGAGAAAGAGCTGAGCGGTCTCGGCATCGGGCAGTGGACCAGGCCCAACGGCGGCTATTTTATCTCTTTCGATGCGATGAAAGGCTGTGCAAAGGCGATCGTGGCAAAGTGCAGGGACGCGGGAGTAGTGCTCACCGGAGCGGGGGCGACGTTCCCCTATGGAGTGGATCCTGAGGACAGCAATATCCGGATCGCTCCCTCTTTTCCCACTCCGGAGGAGATGGCCATGGCTGCGGATCTGTTCGTGCTCTGCGTGAAGCTGGTCAGCGTGGAAAAGCTGCTGGAAGAAAAGTAAAATAAATGGATCGGGGATTTCAATGGAAGAGTATAAGAGACTGAAACGGGAGCTTGTGGCAAAAGGGGTCATTATAGACTATTATCAGGACACGATGCTGATTCCCAACGGAAATGTTGCCAAATGGGATCTGATCGACCATAAGGGGGCCGCAGCCGTTGTGGCGGTGCGCAAGGACGGAAGGCTTTTGATGGTGCGCCAGTACCGCAACGCCCTGGAGCGGGAGACGCTGGAGATTCCGGCGGGAGGCTTGAATGGCAGAGAGGAACCCACAGACAGGGCGGCCATGCGGGAGCTGGAGGAGGAGACGGGCTATACCTGCGATCATGTGGAGCTGCTGACCTCTATCTACACTACAGTGGCTTTCTGCAATGAGAAAATTGATATTTATGTGGCACGGGATCTCAAGCCCGGGCATCAGCATTTGGACGAGGACGAATATCTGAATGTGGAGGCATACAGCCTGGAGGAGCTCAAGCAGATGGTATTTGAGTGTAAGATCCAGGACGCCAAGACGATCTGCGCCATTATGACTTATGCGGCAAAGTATGAAGGAAAACTTTCAGACTATTGATCGGCATGCGTGCTGAGGCACGCACAGGGGATAAGCAGGAAAGCCGATGGCAATCCGGTTCGAAAAACAGGTATACCCTTTCGGACAGTCACATAGATTGAAACGTACAGATATTGAAATGTACGGACATTTTATTCTGTGAGCGGGACGGCGCGTCGGCGAAAGGAAAGTATATGCGGATATGGGGCTTTGGTCTGAGGTCGATAAAATTTCCCGTGATACCGGTCTTTCTTGCAGGACTGGCACTGGGGATTTTTATCATGTTTGCCGGGAGGGGCGTTTTTCTGGAAGAGGCGGGACTGTTTGACCGGGAGACCCTGTATCATATGAAATATATGACGGTAGATGGGAACGCGCTCTTTTCCTATGTGCTGAGGAAGCGTATTTTCGGTTTCCTGATCCTGGC
>CANRMK010000096.1 GCA_947631715.1 uncultured Acetatifactor sp. | reverse complement strand
ATTTATTTACAACACATACCCTATCTGCAAATACACCGGCACCGCTCTTAAGAAAACCATTCGGAACAGAAGTATGATCACCACCGCGATGGTTCCGTAGCAAGCCGCCATTCCCAGCTTTTTCAGAACCGGCAGAGCGCCCTGCAGCCGCCCCATTGACGGAAACCAGCTAAAGTCAGCCCAGCGTTTCAGACCCGCCGCCACATAATACATAAAGGGGATAAGACCCGGCATCACATATCGGCCCTGATACTGGTAATCCATTGTATAGGCGTAATAGATACAGAGCACCACCGGCATCAGTATCCACAAAAGCAGACAGGCATGAATAAACAGTTTTTTCACACATCCGCTTTCCCCCACTTCCTTTTTCCGTGGGAGCAGTCCTCCGAGAAGACCCGTGAGAAAAATGAGCTTGTAAAACAGATATGTCCGGGATCCGGCGTAGATCGACATGACGCCGTAGGATGCAATAAAGCTGTTTATCAATCCCAAAAAATAGGGATTGTCAAACAACATATTTGAAAGCGGAATTCCCCGTGCGGCATAGGAACTGAAATAAGGCGGGTTTCCGTACATCTCTCCGCATTTTTTCAAAGTCTCCAGTCCCAGGAAATCTCCTTCGTACAACACGGCATTTCGAATGAAATACCAGCCAATGCCAAGCAGTACCACCACAGCTATGAGACTGCCCCTTTTCAGCATCTCCTTAAAGTCATACTGCAGTCTTCCCTCCTTTTGCACGGCAAAAAACAACAGAAAAAGAATAATACTACTCAGAATACAGCCGTATGCATTGTAATACGAAAGGGCGCAGATGATGATGCCGCCGGCGAGTAGCAGGCAGTTCAAAACGGTAAATCCCTCCCCGTAAGCGCGCACCAAAGCATATGCAATAAGCGCCGTGGAAAACATAACCATGGAATCCGTGTTCACATAAGTATGCAAAAACAGGCTCTGAGGAAGGTACATCACCAGCACGCAGAACAGCCATCGAAACCGGCTTTCCTTAAAGATGCGCCGGCTGATGCCGTAGACCAACGCCGCCATGGCCGTGCCGGTACATACGCTGACAAATCGGGCCGTGTACAAAAGAATCAGCTCCGAGTCCGTAAACAGGTTCACAAAACGCATTACAAATCCCTGCACAATATAAGGCAGCATGGTGTAAAAGCCATAGGATATCCCATACCCGCGAATCCGGATCTCCTCATCATAGCCGTTCGGCAGACGCCCATACCTGCAAATATAGCGGCTCACCAGATAACGGCTGGGCTCGTCCGGCGGGTGACCGAAGGACGGATAATCCGCGTGTGGCTGCAGCAGCGCTATGACAGACGCCAGACCAAAAAAAACGGCCAGATAAAGTACCAAGAGAATCCACTCTCTCTTTGGAGTCTTCTCTCTCTCAGATTTCATCAGTCTTCCTCCTCCAAAATCTCGTTCAGCGCCTCTTTGGCCGCTTGGACTTCAGCATAATCGCCCCGGGGAGTATTCGGAACTTTCACACGCCGGAAACGTATGCAAGGCGCACATAAGAAAGCATTCCATCGATATAGTGAAGCGCCTTTATTCTGATAAACCTTATTACGTGGACAGCAAAATCTTGTTCATTGCTTCTATTTCGTCTGTGATCCCTTTAAAATGTAAATCAAGCTGTGATTCCACAAATTCCTGCTTCACCCTTGTAATAAAGCGTATATCAGCAAACAGTCTTGTAATAGTGACCAGCAAACCACCGACATCTAATTTTTTTGGATCCTTAGTAATAGCTGCTGCAATAACATTGCTGACACTTGCAATAGTGTTAGAGTATAGAATAATCTTTCTCGTCCTGACTTCGTACAGTTTTGGATCATCATTTTTCTCATCATAGAAAATGCGATGAACCATTGATATGAGAGTGTTGATTGCAATTGATAGTCCTATTTCAGTGCCAACGCTCGCAGTATCTATTCCGTAGCTGCACAGCTTTTCTGCAAATTCCGGTGATATAACAGAAACCCCCGGAAAAGGAAGGCTCTTTTTCGTGTTAACATCTGATTTTAGATGCTCTGCTTCTCTAAGAACTGCCGAGGCAACAGCAATTTTACCGTCCTCGCCTTCATTTATCAGACGTTCCTTACAAGCAATAAATATTTTTGATGTATCAGCCAACGCATAAATGGTATTGCCTTTTCCAGGGATGTCTTTAATATGAGCGGACTGAAAATCATATCGTGTGAGCGTATTAGTGAGTATATTAGCAGTTCCGAATACCCAGCCCATTATAGGATCATGTCCTAATGTCACGGTTCTATGAGCACCGCCTTTCAGAAATCCTGCAACAGTCTTATAGTGGCTATATCCTTGTGCATCAAAAGGTACTCTGCTTGTCAAAATCTTGTCGGTGTCTGCATGATACCACCCCGGTCCAGCATTGTTTTTGCGTCCCTTCTCATCTGAAGGACTTGCGCCAGCTCTCTTTTTTTTAATCCATGGATCGAGCACATACTGACGGACACATTGAAGAGCAGTGGCAATAGTGAAAAATGCCCAGTCAACTTTTTTTAAGCCGGTGCGGCGAGAAAATTCATCATTAATGGAATCAAAATGCCTCATGGCATTTTGATATTCTTCTTGTGTTAATATGTCGTCAATAGAAACCTGATCCGGGTATGCAGTTCTTGCAGTCTCAACTAATTCATGCCAATCCCGAACAGCAATTTCGCTGACTACAGGCTTAGGTGTCGTAACAATTTGAGAAAGCTCAGCGGCAGAAGAGTCAATCCCATGTTTCTTTTCAATATCAGCAATAAATCTATCAGTTTCAAAAATGCTTGACTCAGCATCCGCATTCAAGACTTTCGCCTGATCTAAGGCATTTTGACAATTATCTTGATTCATTTTCAGGACTTTTAGGATGTCCTGATCGTTTCCGGAAAATAGCATATAGTTCACCTCACATCCTATGATGGGGCAAGTGCCGCCGTAGCAGATAATACACCCATCAGATATTTCAAACGAGCAATCTCTGCATCCTTCTTATTGATTTTATCCTGCAGGTTCTGAACCTCCCTTACTAATGCAGATATTGCTCCATTCTGCTTTGCGATAGCTTCTTGATAGAGACATTCCCTTTTCTGCTTTTGTTTAGCCGTAACTGCACCGCCAAAGATTCCACCAATAAGAAGTCCAACGCCGGCACCGATTAACGGACCCACAATCGGAACCGGGGCACCTGCAGCAGCTCCGGCAGCGGCAAATGCAAGACCTCCGCCTGCTGCGGCTCCACCGATTCCGCCTACAGCTCCTGCGGCACCAAGTCCGGCAGCAATGCCGCCCGCAACTCCTGCGGCACCAAGTCCGGCAGCAATTCCACCCGCAACTCCTCTGACACCAAGTCCGGCAGCAATTTCTGACACATCAATACCATGCTTTAGAGCATAGTCAGAACAATTCTGGATAATTTGCCGTGCATCACGGTTTTGAATATCAGAGATAACTCTGTCCCTATTATCATTCGCCTTATCAACTTCGCTCAGGACTGCTTCCAGCGTACCTAATGTAACTTTTTTTGCCATATTATTACCTCCAATTTTCAATACTGGTAAATAGAGAAAACCCTCAAAACCATAACCGACTTTCAGATTTTCCAAAAATATTCCCAAAAAACGGCCTTGCATTTTCATGCAAGGTCGTTTTTCACTATGTCGGGACTAACGCTTTTGCTCTGTAAACAGGATAAATCCTATTTCCCACGACACCAGCGGTGAACTCATTTATTATTGAGCGCCGCCTGTGCCGCCGCCAGCCTCGCGATCGGCACCCGGAACGGTGAGCAGGACACATAATCCAGGCCGATCTTATGGCAGAACTCCACGGAGGACGGATCTCCCCCATGCTCGCCGCAGATGCCTACATGCAGCTTAGGATTTACAGGCCGGCCCAGCTTGATAGCTGTCTCCATCAGCTTGCCCACGCCGTTCTGATCCAGCTTTGCAAAAGGATCATTCTCAAAGATCTTTGCATCGTAATAGGCATTCAGGAACTTGCCGGAATCATCTCTGGAAAATCCAAAGGTCATCTGCGTCAGGTCGTTCGTTCCAAAGCAGAAGAAATCCGCATCAGCCGCGATCTCGTCCGCCGTCAGCGCCGCCCTGGGAATCTCGATCATGGTGCCCACCTCATAGTCCAGCTTCACGCCTGCTGCCGCGATCTCCGCATCGGCGGTCTCCACTACGATCTTTTTTACCACACGCAGCTCTTTCACCTCACATACCAGCGGAATCATGATCTCCGGCCTTAAGTGCCAGCCGGGATGCGCTTTCTGCACATTGATCGCAGCGCGGATCACAGCCTTTGTCTGCATCCTTGCGATCTCCGGATAGGTAACGGCAAGCCGGCAGCCTCTGTGGCCCATCATGGGATTGAACTCATGCAGACCGGCGATAATGCTCTTGATGGTCCGCACCGGCTTCCCCTGCGCATTTGCCAGCTTCTCGATATCCTCTTCCTCTGTGGGCACGAACTCATGCAGCGGCGGATCCAGGAATCGGATCGTCACGGGAGTGCCCTCCATGGCTTCGTACAGCGCCTCAAAATCACCCTGCTGATAGGGCAGGATCTTGTCAAGGGCCTTCTCTCTCTCCTCCACAGTATCGGAGCAGATCATCTCGCGGAATGCGGCGATCCTGTCCTCCTCAAAGAACATGTGCTCCGTGCGGCACAGACCGATGCCCTCTGCGCCCAGCTCTCTCGCTTTCCGGGCATCCGCAGGGGTATCCGCGTTCGTGCGCACTTTCATGGTCCTGTATTTATCCGCCCATTCCATGATCCGTCCGAACTCTCCGGCAATGACCGCATCCACAGTAGGGATCAGCTCTCCATAAATATTTCCGGTGGAGCCGTCGATGGAAATGCAGTCTCCCTCATGGAACTCCCGTCCGGCCAGGGTAAATTTCTTATTGGCCTCGTCCATATCGATATCGCCGCAGCCCGACACGCAACAGGCGCCCATGCCCCTTGCCACCACGGCCGCGTGGGAAGTCATGCCGCCGCGCACCGTCAGGATCCCCTGTGCGGCTTTCATGCCAGTGATATCCTCAGGGGAGGTCTCCAGCCGCACCAGCACGACCTTTTCGCCTCTTGCAGCCCAGTTTTCTGCATCCTCCGCGGAAAATACAATCTTCCCGCAGGCGGCGCCGGGCGATGCCCCCAGTCCCTTTCCCAGAGGGACTGCTTTCTTTAAGGCCGCCGCATCGAACTGCGGGTGAAGGAGCGTATCCAGATTCCGGGGATCGATCATGGCTACCGCCTCTTCCTCCGTCCGCATTCCCTCGTCCACCAGATCGCAAGCGATCTTTAATGCCGCCTGTGCCGTCCTCTTGCCGTTTCTGGTCTGCAGCATGTACAGCTTTCTGTTCTCTATGGTAAACTCCATGTCCTGCATGTCTCTATAGTGGTTTTCCAGAGTGGCGCAGACAGTCTGGAACTGCTCGAACACCTCCGGCATGATCTCCGCCATTTTCGCGATAGGCATAGGGGTGCGGACTCCTGCCACCACATCCTCGCCCTGAGCGTTCATCAGGAATTCACCCATCAGCTTCTTTTCACCCGTTGCGGGATCTCTGGTAAACGCCACACCGGTGCCGGACTCGTCCGACCAGTTTCCGAATGCCATCATCTGCACATTTACGGCAGTGCCCCAGGAATAGGGGATATCATTGTCCCGGCGGTATACGTTCGCACGGGGGTTGTCCCAGGAGCGGAACACGGCCTTGATGGCCCCCATCAGCTGATCCTTGGGGTCATCCGGGAAGTCCTGCCCGATCTTTTCCTTATATTCCGCCTTGAACTGGTCTGCGAGCTCCCTCAGATCTGCGGCAGTAAGCTCCACATCCTGCTTCACGCCTCTTGCCGCTTTCATTTTGTCGATCAGCTCTTCAAAATATTTCTTTCCCACCTCCATCACAACGTCGGAGTACATCTGGATAAATCTTCTGTAGCAGTCCCAGGCCCATCTTTCATTGCCTGTCTGCGCAGCAATGGTGTTCACCACCGTCTCATTCAATCCCAGGTTCAAAATGGTATCCATCATGCCCGGCATGGATGCCCTGGCGCCGGAGCGCACGGAGACTAACAGCGGGTTTTTCGTGTCTCCGAATTTCTTGCCTGTGATCTCCTCCATCTTTCCAATATACTCATCAATCTGGCCCCGGATCTCATCGTTAATCTGCCGCCCGTCCTCGTAATACTGAGTACAGGCCTCTGTGGTAATGGTAAAACCCTGTGGAACCGGAAGTCCCAGATTGGTCATCTCCGCCAGGTTCGCTCCCTTACCGCCCAGAAGCTCGCGCATGCCTGCGTTGCCCTCCGTAAACAAGTACACCCATTTCTTCATGCTCTGTTCTTCTCCCTTTCCATAAGATAAAAACTGCCCGGCAATTCTTCCACAAAAGCCGGACAAACTATTTTGTAATAAATATTGTAACAATTTACCAAACGAATGGCAAGCTGATTTCAGGAATCTTTTCTCCATCCATAAATTTTTGTATATTCTGCTGTTTTTTTTCGATGATCGGAAGCGAATTGCATAAGAGACAGCTCCGATGTAAACGCTTTCATTTGTAAGCATTTACATTGAACAGTGCCCCAAAGTCACCTCTGGGGCACAAAGCTGTCAAATATAAACAGATCAAAGTCCTTTTCGGCCTCATCCAGCTCTTTCTGGCTCTTGATGGTCCAGGCCGCCGCCGTGCTGTGGTACAGTCCTCTGCACAACTTTCTGGAGAGCATACCGGGATATTTGTGGTTGAATGCCACGAAATCAGGCCGTCCCAGCCAGTTAAACAGGAGGTTCTGAAGCAGAAAATACAGCGGCCCGATGTATTCTCCCTCCCTGTAAAAGGCGTCCGCCAGCTGGCCTCTCACCACCTGACGGCGGTTCCTGCGGTACCAGAACACTCCCAGGGGATTAAAGGATTCGATGCAGTACATCCCCCTGTAATCCGACAGCAGCCTGTCCGCCACGGGGCATATGGACGCATCCGTAGATTCGATCTTCAGCTCCACGATCAACGGCACCTTCCCGTCTACCAGCTTCAGCACGTCCTCAAATTTCGGTATCTTCTGGTCCGTTCCGCACAGAGACAGCTGCTGCAGCTCCTCATAGGTCCGCTGCTTTACCTTTCCCTCCGCGCCGCACATGCGCTTTAGGGTATAATCGTGGAAGACCACCGGCACGCCGTCTTTCGTAAGCTGTACGTCCAGTTCGATCCCAAATCCTGCATCCACCGCTTTCCGGAAGGCCCGCATGGAGTTTTCCGGCGCATCGGAGCGGTTGTCATAAAGCCCCCGGTGGGCGTATAGCCATTTCAAAAAGGGCGCTGTATCCGGCTTGTGCATCATTCTCGGCATGATCATCAGCAAATACAGCATCACGAACACGAGCAGGCAGACTGACAATACTATCGCAAGCTTCATTCTCCACTATGTCCTTTCCCCGCCTCAATTCAGCAGATCTTTTCCCAGGATTGGAATCCTGCTTCCTCTCCCCTTACCAACTTTATACCTTTTGCCTGCCCTTTTCAAGAACCGGAATCAAATATTTAGAAAACCTTTATCTTTTTTCATCCATAAAATAATATCTCCAGTAAGCGCCGTCCACCACTCTGGTCGCCGGATACTGCTCCAGCCACTGGATCACTTCACTATACTCTCCGATCATCGGAGAACCGTTGAAGCATCTCACCACCACCACGTTAGGATACTTATCCGGATTCTGCTCCCAATACTGAAACAGCCTTTCGGAATAGGTGGGTGTGGAGATGGTGGAATCCTGAGAAATCACCACGTTCCGGTTCAGGTACATCGCCGACGGCAAATTGGGATAGCTGAGCACCAGCACCCTGTCTCCGTCATGGATCAGATCCTGCCACTCTATGAAAGCGGTATCCTGTACATAAGCTCCCGCTCCGCCGCGGATTCCCTCAAGAGGGCCGAACCGGGCTGTATATGTGATTCCAAAAATACTGTCCTCCCGAAAATTTTCCGGCACTGTCATCCAGCCGTTCAGATAAATAAGATTCCGAAACATCATGACAGCGCAGATCAGTGCCGCCGGGATCACATTTTTCCATATCTTCTCTCCGGCCCCGCTTTCCTCCCAAAGCTTTGAAAGAGGCAGGAAGCTGACACAGACAGCAGGGATCAGATAGGGCAGGGACGGAAAGATCCCCATATCCGAAAGCAGCACCGTTGCCACAATTCCCCCAAATCCGATAAGCTGCCCTGTCACAAATATTTTTTTCTCCGCGGGATTTAGGTACTTCTTCCC
>CANRMK010000095.1 GCA_947631715.1 uncultured Acetatifactor sp. | reverse complement strand
AATGGGGCGACGTAAAGACATCGGAAATACTTCCTGCAGGCAGGCGCGGAGGGAGCTCTTTGTCCTCGTCCGCATCTGTTTCCGCGATCAACAGACAGATCCGCTCCCTGGTGCCCGGACAGACGATCCGGGGCGAGATCATTTCCAGAAACGGGAGCGAGGTGCAGATACGGGTGTCGAATGACATGGTGCTGCAGGCCAGGGTGGACCAGAACATGAATTTGGAGTTGGGCAAGAACATGACGTTCGAGGTCCGCAACAACGGCAGCGCGCTGACTCTAAGCCCTCTGTTTACCAATGTATCCGCGGATGTCAATGTACTGAAAGCTATTGATATGGCGGGGCTTCCATTAAATGACACATCTGTCACTATGACGGCACAGATGATGCGGGCCGGGCTTTCGGTAGACAGAAATTCCCTGCAGCAGATGTACCGCGAGGTCACCTCCTTTCCCACGGCGGAGATCTCCGATGTGATCGATCTCCACAGGCTCGGACTTCCTGTCACAGAGGAGAACATCAGCCAGATGAGCGCGTACCGGAACTTGAACCACCAGATCCTGGACGGAGTGGGAGCCGTGCTGGAGGCCATGCCGGAAGCTATGGAGGGAATGCTTGAGGAGGGGAATTTCCAGGGGCTTTCCGGGCTGTACCGGGAGCTTTTTGACATGATCGCACAGGGGGCCGGGGCCTTTGAGGGAGAGAATGCGTCCGGCATAAATGTTCTGGCGGATACGGTGCAGGAGGCCGCCCTTATGGAACAGACTGCGGAGAGCGGAATGTCAGAGGGAGTGACGCTTTCAGAGGGAACGGGCATGGCGGACATGGCAGGCGTGCTTCCGGGCGGCCTTTTGGGAGAGGCATTGTCTGCGGACGTCAGTGTCCTCCCGGAGGGAGCTGCCGATCCGAATGGGGAGCCGGGAGCGGCGGCAGGCGCAGGTATGCCTGCAGGAGAGAACGCAGCCGCTTTGGGAGCGGCAGAAAGCGTGCCGGGGCAGGAGACCCTCTCGGCCGCGTCCAGAATGCTCCTGACGAAAGAGCTGATCGGGCTTGTGGACAATCTGCCCCTTTCCCAGGAGGAGGCTGAACAGATCGCCCAGGAGTTCCAGCGCTTCGCTGGGGGAGAGCTTGGGACAGATCGCTTTTTTGAGCTGGCGGGCAGGCTTGCAGAGGCGTCCGTGAGAGCAGAAAACGGCGCCCGGGAGCTGCACCGGATCTTTTCCGGCAGTGAATTCCGGGCATTTATGGAAAATCAACTGAAAGCGCTCTGGTCCGTGAGGCCGGAGGAGGTGGCGCAGCCCGGCAGGATGGAAGAGCTCTACAGACGCATGGACAGACAGTTGAAGGAGCTGGGCCAGGCGCTGGAAGCGGGAGGACAGACGGAGAGCGGCGCATACCACGCGGTCTCCAATCTGAGCCAGAACCTTGACTTTATGAATCAGCTGAACCAGATGTATACCTATATCCAGCTCCCGCTGCACCTTGGGCAGGGGGAGGCGAACGGAGAGCTTTACGTCTACACCAATAAGAGGAACCTGGCCGCAAAAGACGGAAAGATAAGCGCCCTGCTGCACCTTGACATGGAGCACCTGGGCCCTGTGGACGTGTATGTGGCAATGGAGCACAGCAAGGTCAGCACACGGTTCTATGTGCAGGATGACGAGATGCTGGATTTCCTGGAAGCGCATATGGATATTCTCACAGAGCGGTTGGCCCAGAGAGGGTATGACTGCAGCTTTTCCATGACCGCCAGAAAAGAGGGCGAAGAGGAGGAGAATACCGGGCTCGGCCTCCTGATGGGCCATGAGGCCGGGATCACCCTGTCGCAGTACGCGTTTGACGTAAGGACATGACAAGAACGGGGAGAGGGATATGAGCGAAAATAACGGCAGGACAAGGGAAAATAAGATCAGGCAGGCAGTCGCTCTGGAATATGATCCATCGGACATGGCCCCCAGAGTGATCGCCAGCGGAAGAGGCGTACTGGCGGAAAGGATCATTGAGAAAGCAAAGGAAAGCGATGTGCCCATTCACCGGGACGACAAACTGGCGGATACGCTTTCCCGCCTGGAGATCGGGGACATGATCCCGCCGGAGCTGTATGAGGTTGTGGCGGAGATCCTGGTCTTTGTGGACTCTATGGACAAGATCAGAGGGAAAATGAAAGGACAGCATTGAACAAAAGACAGACAGGGGCCGGCGGAGAGCAGAGGGCTGCGGAATACCTCGCCGGCCAGGGAATGAAGATCCTCGAGAAGAACTACAGATGCCGGCTGGGTGAGATCGATCTGATCGGCAGCCATCAGGGCTATCTGGTGTTCGTGGAGGTAAAGTACCGCAGCGGGAATACGAAAGGATATGCGCTGGAGGCGGTGGATATCCGGAAACAGAGGAAAATATGCCGGACGGCAGATCATTACAGATATACGCACCGTGCGGCAGGGCAGGACAGCGTGCGCTATGACGTGGTGGCGCTCCAGGGGGACGAGATCATCTGGATTCAGAACGCTTTCCCCCATGTATACAGGTAAGAGCAGCAAAACGGGAGAATGGGAGCGTGCAACATGGAGCTGATACGCAGCTTGAGCGGATTCGGAGAGGGGATAAAAATAAACAGCTGCCCCATCGGTCCGGGGCAGTCGCTGGAATATCTTACTTTTCCGGCCCTGGAGAGGCTGGGAATGGTGAAGCACCTTGTGACTACGCGGTCGGGCGGCGTAAGCCGCGGAGAATTTTCCACCATGAATCTCAGCTTTACCCGGGGGGACAGTGAGGAGGCCGTGAGGGAAAACTACCGCAGGATCGGCCATGTCCTGGGCTGTGCGCCGGAAGATATGACCGCTTCCCGGCAGACCCACACCACCAATATCCGCCGGGTGACTGGAGAGGACAGGGGGAAAGGGATCACCAGGCCGGCAGACTATCAGGACGTGGACGGCCTGATGACAGACGAGCCGGGGCTTGGACTGGTGACCTATTATGCGGACTGCGTCCCGCTTTTGTTTGCGGATCCTGTGCACCGTGCCATCGGCGCAGCCCATTCCGGCTGGAGGGGGACCGCAGACCGCATGGGGCGGTGCATGGTACAGGAAATGGAGCGTGCTTTCGGGTCAAAGCCGGAACAGATATGGGCTGCCATCGGGCCCTCGATCTGCCAGTCCTGCTATGAGGTGGGAGAAGATGTGGCCCGTTACTTTCGGGAACTGGACAGTGAGACAGAAAGAACAAGGCGCCGGATCCCGGAGGAGAGCCGCTGGAGGCGGGGGCGGGAGGGAAACGTCCCCCGGGTGGTGGAGCCGGGCAGGGTACCCGGAAAATACCAGCTGGATCTCTGGCTTGCCAATTATTTGATCCTGACGGATGCCGGGATCTTGCCGGAGCACATCTCGGTCACAGATGTGTGCACCTGCTGTAACAGTAAGGAGCTGTTTTCCCACCGGGCCAGCGGAGGCAGGCGCGGCAATCTGGCCGCATTTATGATGCTCTGCCCCCTGGGGGAGGCAGACTGAGGAGCGGCCTGAATTTGCCCCGCAGTATCTGAATTTGTGATGAGCCGCTTTGCAGGCGGCACGGAGGAACGTATGGCAAATATACTTGTCTGTGATGACGATAAGGAGATCGTGGATGCGATCGAGATCTATTTAAGCCAGGACGGATACCGGATCTATAAGGCCTATGACGGCGAGCAGGCCATAGAGCTGTTAAAGAAAGAGGAGATCCACCTTTTGATCATGGATGTGATGATGCCGAAGCTGGACGGTATCCGGGCAACGTTAAAGATCCGTGAATACAGCAGTATCCCCATCATTATCCTCAGTGCGAAGTCGGAGGATACGGATAAGATCCTGGGGCTCAACATCGGGGCGGACGATTATATCACCAAGCCGTTCAACCCTCTGGAGCTTCTGGCCAGGGTGAAATCCAACCTGCGCCGCTATACCTCTCTGGGCAGCCTGAACGTGGAGAACAGATCTGTCTATCAGACGGGCGGGCTTGTGATCAACGATGAGACCAAGCAGGTGACCGTGGATGATGAGCCGGTGAAAATGACCCCCATAGAGTACAGCATTCTGCTCCTGCTCATGAAGAACCAGGGCCGGGTGTTCTCCATAGACCAGATTTATGAGAGCATCTGGAACGAGGACGCCATCGGAGCGGACAATACGGTGGCCGTGCATATCCGCCACATCAGGGAGAAGATCGAGATCAATCCCAGGGAGCCCAGATACCTGAAAGTAGTCTGGGGCGTGGGCTATAAGATAGAAAAACAGCCTTAGAGAGCGTGCATGGAATGATTCCGCAGGGGCGGGATCACGGGAGTCGGTATGAAAAAAAATACGGTAAAACGGATCGGCATAGGCCTGCTCCAGCATCTTCTCGCAGCCGGGATCATGCTGGCGGTAGCGTGGCTTCTGCTGAATTCCTATATTGCGGTGGATTCCATCAACGGGACCCACGTATATAAGATCTTTCCCACGAACGCCGGGCAGGAATTTGAGGAATCGTCCGTTTACGACGATCTGTTCAAAAACGCTGTGTCCGATATCACTCAGCTTGTGGCCATCAAGGGGCAGCTGGAGACGGACGGGGATTTCAATCCCGCAAAAAAGGTGGACGTGACGGCTTACGCACGACAGCTGGGCGTTGACCGGGACTGTGCCGTCACGGCGGTCTATGAGCTGGACGACCTGATCAAGTGGGGAAAGCATGGGATAGATTACACTGACCGGACAATGAGCATGTCGGAGTTCATCAACTATTTCGGCTATTGTATCTATCCGGAGAACTATGCGCTGGACAAATATGACCAGCTTGTTTTCAACGGCTTTTTCCGGGTCACGGAGCAGGCGGACACTGTGCCGGACGGGACGGATGGGGACGGCGGAGACGCAGCAGATCTCCCGGAGGAGGATCTGCCGCCGGATGGCAGGACATCGGAGGAGCTGGCTGCTCTGCAAAGCCGGATGGATGACTTTGCGGAGGAGCAGCTGGAGGATATGGCATTCTCCTATATCATGGCTCAGGATCTGGACAACGTGAGGATCTCCAGAGAGGATGACGGAAGCCTTATGGTGTCATTTCCCATGCTCAACTGCCGTTACGATGCCGAGGGAGGCGTGCGCCAGCTGGTGGAGATGACGGACAACTGGGTGGATTATATGCGCCTGCAGGACAATCTGTCGGCCGCCATAGAGAATCTCACTCTCAATTACGAGCGGTATCAGCTCTGCGACCCGGCCTACAGCGAGGGGAACAGCAATGTGAAATATATGGTGCGCCTGACCACGGATCAGGGTATCCTCACGTACACCAATATGCCGGAGCTGGAAAAGTTCTCCGACGAGGAGGTGACGGAGTACTTTTCGGAGTACAGGGGACATCTGATCTATTATCCCGACAGCTTGGTGTTTATGGGAAATATGACCTTAAGCGAGGAGGAGATCGACAAATATATCAGTCTCTATGAATACGCCTATCCGGACACGACACATATCTGGCTGGGAGTGGACACCGGGTATGCGGCGGAGACAGATGCCTTTTATGAGGCGCACAGGATCTATGAGAAGATAGTGCCGAACGTGACAAAGATCTTTGTGCTGATCGGATTTTTGACCCTGTGCTGGCTGGCGCTGGCCGTTCAGATGACCGTGACCGCAGGAAACGCTTATGACGAGGAGGGGGAAAAGGTCAGGTATCTGAACCGCTTTGATCATATCTGGACGGAGGTCCTGCTGCTCTTTGCCGCCGGGGCGGTCTTTGCAGGATATCTGGGATTTCGGCTGATCATGGCTGTGGCGGAGACAGCGGGAGTAGTCCCGGCGGAAATGATGGGGATCCAGCTGAACCGGCTGTACCATTACAGTGTGTTCGGCTTTTACGGCGTGTATGTGAGCGCCATGCTGTGCCTGTTCTGGTACAGCCTTGTGCGCCGCTTTAAATCCTGGAATTTGTGGGAGGACAGCTTCCTGCACTGGCTGGTGAGCTCTCTTGGCAGAATGGTGCATTTCGTATTCCGCCACCGGAGCGTTGCGGTGAGCACGCTGCTTCCCTATAACCTGTTCCTGTTCGCGAACCTGATCGGCCTTTTCTTTATCTATCATTTAAGGGAGCGGACCGGGTACGCTGTGGGCACGATCATCGTTCTGGTCCTGATCGACGGGGCGGTGGGAGTGCTGCTGTTCAAGCGCAGCGCAGAGCAGAAAGAGATTGTGGACGGCATCAACCGGATCCGGGACGGCGAGGTGGACTTTAAGCTGGATACGGAAAGTCTGCACGGCGCCAGCAGGGAGCTTGCAGATGCGGTGAACAACATCGGCGAGGGTATCCGGAAAGCGGTCCGCACCAGCATGAAGGACGAGCAGATGAAGACGGACCTGATCACAAATGTGTCCCACGATATCAAGACGCCCCTGACCTCCATCATCAGCTATGTGGATCTTTTGAAGCGGCTGAAAATAGAGAGCGAGCCTGCGAAAGGGTATATCGATATCTTAGACAGCAAGGCACAGAGGCTGAAGCAGCTGACGGACGATCTTGTGGAGGCGTCCAAGATCTCGTCCGGGAATATCGATCTGGAGCGGGAAAAGCTGGATCTTGCGGAGCTGATCAACCAGAGCCTTGGAGAATTTTCAGAAAAACTGGAGGAGGCCTCCCTGCAGGTCATTTTTTCGGCGGACGATGCGCCGGCCTACATCTATGCGGACAGCAGAAGAATGTGGCGGGTGATGGAAAATCTTTTTCACAATATCTGTAAGTACGCGCTGGAGGGCACAAGAGTCTATATCGATACGGAAGTGGAGGACGGAAAGATCACAGTATCCATCAAGAACATCTCGAAACAGCAGATGAACATCAGCCCGGAGGAGCTGACAGAACGGTTTATCCGCGGCGATTCCTCGCGCAGCACGGAGGGAAGCGGCCTTGGCCTTTCCATCGCAAAGAACCTGGTCCAGGCCCAGGGGGGCGCCTTTGAGATCTTCCTGGACGGAGACCTGTTCAAGACCGTTCTGAGATTCCCGGAATACGCAGGCGAGGCGGATTGATCACTCCATATCCAGCTCCACGTCAAGCCGCTGGTTATAGGCATCCAGAATGCTGTGGATCTTGTCCGTGGTGGCCAGAGTGTTGGACAGGGAGGCGTCGTGGTTCATAAAGTCGATCAGGGAAGCGACGAACTTGCTCATATCGGCTTCAATGAAGTACGGCCTGGAATAGAGCTCGGGCGGCAGATACGTCAGGTCCGTGGTGACTACCTTGTCGAAATACCCCTGCTCATATGCGTTGTCAAAGGCTTTCAGGCCATCGGTAAAGAGGCCGAAAGTACAGCAGATGAAAACTCTGCGAGCGTTCATGGACTTAAGCTGTCTGGCAGTGTCCAGCATGCTCCCGCCGGAGGAGATCATATCGTCGATGATGATGATATCCTTGCCGTCGATGTTATCGCCCAGAAATTCATGGGCCACGATGGGATTCTTTCCGTTCACAATGGTGGAATAGTCCCGTCGCTTGTAGAACATGCCCGTGTCAACCCCCAGCACGCTTGCAAAGTAGATCGCACGGTCCAGAGCGCCCTCGTCGGGGCTTATCACGATCAGATGCTCCTTGTCCACGATCAGGTCCTGCTCAGAGTGCAGAAGCGCCTTTATGAACTGATAGGGAGGCGTAAAATTGTCGAAGCCGTTTAAGGGAATGGCATTGACCACCCTTGGATCGTGGGCGTCGAAGGTGATAAAATTGCTGATGCCCATATCGCGCAGTTCTTTCAGGGCAAAGGCGCAGTCTAAGGATTCGCGGCCGCTTCTCTTGTGCTGGCGCCCCTCATAGAGAAAGGGCATGATCACGTTCACCCTGCGGGCCTTGCCGTTGCAGGCGGCGATCACGCGCTTCAGATCCTGATAGTGGTCATCGGGGGACATATGGTTCTCGTGGCCGTACATATTGTATGTGATGCTGTGGTTGCACACATCTACCAGAAGAAAGAGATCCTTTCCCCGGATTGATTCGCCGAACAGGGCCTTGGCCTCACCGCTTCCAAAGCGGGGCGTCTGTACGTCCACCAGATAGTTATTTTCAATGTATCCGTGAAAGGCAGGGTCTTTCTTGACCTTGTCGTTGTGTATGCTTTTCCTGAATTCTACCAGATAATCGTTGATCCTGCGGGCCATCTTTTCCGCGGAGGGCAGGGCCGCAAGCTTCAGCGGAGCAACGGGCATGGCGTTTTCCAGTTCTTTTAAGTTCGGCATGAGATCTCCTTTATGTATCTGTCTGTGGGATTTTTGCGGCACAGAAGAAAGGCGGACGCTTTTGCGTCTTGCCTGACATTTCATTTATAACATTATGGTAGTGACACGTCAAGAAATTTCTTGTATGATAATGTGAGAAAGGTAACAGTTTGGCCATTCCCTTGCAAGTCACGCCCGGTACTGCCGATGTTCTCCCGGCAGACGCGCTTCCGCTCGGCTCCGCACGTAA
>CANRMK010000094.1 GCA_947631715.1 uncultured Acetatifactor sp. | reverse complement strand
TATCATGAACCTTATCGTAGCGGCAGACGCTAACTGGGCCATCGGAAGCAGGGGAAAACTGCTTGTGAGCATTCCCAACGACCACAAACATTTCAGGGAGGAGACCACGGGAAAGGTGGTGGTCCTGGGCCGAAAAACGCTTCAGACATTTCCCCAGGGCCTGCCCTTGAAGGACCGCACGAATATCATTCTCTCCAGAGATCCCTGTTACACCGTCAAGGACGCGACGGTGGTTCATTCTCTGGAAGCGCTTCTGGAGGAACTGAGGCAGTATGATTCCGACGATGTCTATATCATCGGCGGGGAGAGCGTCTACCGCCAGATGCTTCCTTACTGTGAGACGGCCCACGTGACAAAGATAGATCATGCCTATGAGGCGGATGCGTTCTTTCCCGATCTTGACAGGGATCCGGATTGGACGATCACGGCGGACAGTGATGAATTGACTTATTTTGACATTGCGTATCGTTTTGTAAAATACGAGCGAAAGAGATAGCAGTCCCCGGAATATAGGAAGTCATTAAGATAAGCCTATTGACTTTTGCGGACAAAAGTATAATAATAAATCAAGAAATCCTAAGGAAAGAAGGGAATACCAATGGAAAAGAAAAATATTGACTGGAGCAATCTCGGATTTGGATACGTGAAGACGGATTACCGTTATGTGTCCAACTTTAAGAACGGCGCCTGGGACCAGGGAGTCATTACTGAGGACGCCAACATCGTGCTGAACGAGTGTGCGGGAGTTCTTCAGTACGCCCAGACGGTCTTTGAGGGGTTGAAGGCTTACACCACCGAGGACGGACATATTGTTACTTTCCGCCCTGATCTGAACGCCGAGCGCATGGAGTCCAGCGCTGCAAGACTGGAAATGCCGGTTTTCCCCAGGGAGCGTTTTGTGGACGCTGTGACGAAAGTTGTGGCGGCAAACGCAGCGTACGTGCCTCCCTATGGAAGCGGCGCTACCCTGTATGTGCGCCCTTATATGTTCGGAAGCAACCCCGTGATCGGCGTGAAGCCTGCGGAGGAATATCAGTTCCGTATTTTCTGTACTCCGGTAGGCCCTTATTTCAAAGGCGGCGCGAAGCCTCTTACCATCCGCGTCAGCGATTTTGACAGAGCGGCGCCTCACGGAACCGGAAATATCAAGGCAGGCCTGAATTATGCCATGAGCCTCCATGCCATTGTCACCGCCCACAAGGAGGGATATGACGAGAACATGTATCTGGATCCCGGCACCCGCACCAAGGTGGAGGAGACCGGCGGCGCGAACTTCCTGTTCATCACAAAGGACAACAAGGTGGTAACGCCTAAGTCCAACAGTATCCTGCCCTCTATCACCCGCCGTTCCCTGGTCTATGTGGCCAAGGAATACCTGGGACTGGAGGTAGAGGAGCGAGAGGTCCGTCTGGACGAGGTAAAGGACTTTGCAGAGTGCGGCCTCTGCGGAACCGCGGCAGTGATCTCCCCTGTGGGTAAGATCGTGGATCACGGAAAAGAGATCTGCATGCCCAGCGGTATGACGGAGATGGGCCCTGTGACAAAGAAGCTTTACGATACGCTCACAGGGATTCAGATGGGACGCATAGAGGCGCCCAAGGGCTGGATCCATGTGATCGAATAACAATAAGGACTGTGGGGATATGAATGACAGATCTGGCCGCTGGGGCAGGGGACTGCGGGACAAAAGGAGCAAATTCCGTAAAGGCATGGGGATCCGCCGGGGAGCCGCATGCCTGGCCCTTTTGCTCCTCTTAACTGCTGTCACAGGCTGCGGCAGCACAAGAGTGGTCTTTACCACAGGACTGGGAGAAAACGAGGTGTTCCGCATTGAGGATGCCGTATGTACCCTGCCGGAGATCATGGTGTATCTGTCCAATACCCAAAATCAGTACGAGGCTGTGTATGGGCCGGAGGTGTGGGAGATATCCCATAACGGCATCACCCTGGAAGAGAACGTGAAAGAAATGGTACTGGCCAGAATCGCAAGAGTGAAGACAATGTATCTTCTGGCGGAGAGTAAGGGTGTGGAACTGGACAGCACAGAGCGGGAAATGGCCGCACAGGCGGCTGAGGAATATTACGGTTCTCTGAGCGGGAGCGATGTGCAGCGCCTGGGCGCAGACGAAGACCTCATTTTGCAGATGTATGAGGAGTATGCGCTTGCCAATAAGGTCTACCAGCTGATCCTAAAGGACGTGAATCCGGAGATCAGCGACGATGAAGCGCGTACCATCACTGTCCAGCAGATCATGATCAGGACATACACGCTGGACGGCACCGGAAGCAGGGTGGCGTACACGGAGGAACTCAAAGATACCGCGTACAAAAAAGCCAGGGAAATCAGAGAGCTGGCGGTATCTGAGGGGCAGGACTTCCTGGAGCTGGCCTCCCGAAGCAGTGACGATCCTGTGATCACTTGCTCCTTTGGAAAGGGAGAGATGGATCCGGCTGTGGAGGAGGCGGCGTTTTCCCTGGAAACGGGAGAAGTGAGCCAGGTAGTGGAGAGTGAGGACGGTTTTTATATCATCAAATGCATCAACACCTTTGACCGGGAACAGACAGATGCCAACAAGCTGGAGATCGTGGAAGAGAGAAGACGGGAGGTGTTCGGCCAGGAGTATGACGCCTTTGTAGAGGGACTGAGCCGGAGCATGAACGAAAAGCTGTGGCAGCAGGTAGGGATCTTCCGGAATGAGAAAGTGGGAAACGCAGAGTTCTTTCAGATGTATGAGAAATATTTCTCATGACAGACGATAGTTTACAAAAATTTTAGAAAGCTGTCAGCCGTTGAAAACAGGCGGTTTGACGGGAACTATTAGCACTCACGTGAAATGAGTGCTAATTTTATGTTGACATTTATTTTGCATGGAGATAAACTAGGTATCAGTTGGAAGTCCTGAAACTGCAATGCGAAATCATAGAGAAGAGGAGTGGTAGGAATGGCAGCAAAGACAGGAAGTTTGTCCATCAACAGTGAAAATATTTTTCCCATTATCAAGAAGTGGCTTTATTCGGATCACGACATTTTTTACAGGGAGCTGATCTCCAACGGCTGCGATGCGGTGACTAAGCTGAAGAAGCTTGACATGATGGGAGAATACGCTCTGCCGGAAGATTTCCGGGCGAGGATCGACGTGCAGGTCAGCCCGGAGGACAAGACAATCTCGGTCACGGATAACGGTCTTGGCATGACGGCGGACGAGGTGGAGGAGTATATCAACCAGATCGCATTTTCCGGCGCGTCCGATTTTATTGAAAAGTATAAGGACAAGAGCAATGCGGATCAGATCATAGGCCATTTCGGACTGGGATTTTATTCCGCATTTATGGTGGCGGACGAGGTGCATATTGATACGCTGTCCTATAAGGAGGGCGCAAAGCCGGTGCACTGGGAGTGCGACGGCGGCACGGAGTTTTCCATGGAGGACGGGGACAGGACTGAGGTGGGGACTACGATCACATTGTTCCTGAACGAAGACTGCCTGGAGTTCTGTAACGAGTATAAGGCGAGAGAAGTCATTAAAAAATACTGCTCTTTCATGCCCACTGAGATCTATCTGTCCAAGAAAGACAGCCAGGAGACCCAGATTATAAAGGAGGACGAGAAGCGTCCGGACGATGTAGTGCTGGAGGAGATCCTGCCGGAGAAAAAGGAGGGCGAGGAGGCCGACAAGGAGAAAGAGACGGAGCCGGAGCCCAAAAAGCTCAAGATCAGGAAGCGCCCGGAGCTTTTGAACGAGACGGAGCCCCTCTGGACGAAGCACCCCAACAACTGCACCAAGGAGGAATATCAGGAATTTTACCGCAAGGTGTTCCAGGATTACAAGGAGCCTCTGTTCTGGATCCATCTGAATATGGACTATCCTTTTAATCTGAAAGGGATTCTGTATTTCCCCAAGATCAATATGGAGTACGAGTCTATTGAGGGAACCATAAAACTATATAATAATCAGGTGTTCATTGCGGATAATATCAAGGAAGTCATACCGGAATTTCTGCTTCTGTTAAAGGGCGTGATCGACTGCCCGGATCTGCCTCTGAATGTGTCCAGGAGCGCTCTGCAGAATGACGGATTTGTGAAAAAGATCTCCGAATATATCACCAAGAAGGTGGCGGACAAGCTTTCCGGCATGTGCAAGACGGAAAAGGAGGAGTACGATAAGTACTGGGACGACATCAGCCCCTTCATCAAATTCGGCTGTCTGAAGGACGATAAGTTCTGCGAGAGAATGAACAACTATATCCTCTTTAAGAATCTGGACGGCAAATACCTGACTCTGCCGGAGTGCCTGGAGGTCAAGCCTCTGGAGGAGCAGGAGGAGAGCGGGACTTCCGAAAAGGCAGTGGACGAGAACGGCAATCAGGTGGAGGCCGAGGTAGTGACGGAACCGGAGGAGCCTGCCGAGGATTCCGATGAGGACAGTGCGGAAGAGAAAAAGGAAAAGGTCATCTATTATGTCACCGACGAACAGCAGCAGAGCCAGTACATCAATATGTTCCGGGCGGCTAAGATGGATGCGGTGATCCTTACCCACAATATTGACCAGCCCTTTATCTCACAGCTGGAGTCCAAGAACGAGGGGATCCGCTTCCAGCGCATTGATGCCGATGTGACAGATGCGCTGAAGTCCAAGACCTCCAAGAAAGCGGAAAAGGAGTTTGAGGAACAGGCGGAAGCCATCAGCAAGATCATGAAAAAGGCGCTGAAGAACGATAAGATCACGATCAAGGTGGAGAAGCTGAAGAACAAAAAGGTGTCCTCCGTACTCACCCTCTCTGAGGAGACAAGGCGCATGCAGGATATGATGAAGATGTATTCCATGCCCGGCATGAATATGGGAGGCTTCGGCGGCGAGGGAGAGACTTTGATCCTGAACGCGAACCATCCGCTGGTGCAGTATGTGACGGAGCATCAGGACGGCAAAAATGTGGAGATGATCTGTGAGCAGCTTTACGATCTCGCAAGGATCCAGCAGGCTCCGCTCGCTCCCGAGGCTATGACAAAGTTCATTGCAAGGAGCAATGAGATCATGATGCTGCTTGCAAAGTGATGGAACTGGCTAATAAAAAAACAGGAAACATGTTCTGCATGTTTCCTGTTTTTGTTTGATAACAAAAGATATGATTCGGGTGTTATGAATCAAAAGGATAGAAGTTTGAAAGTAAACTTTCAAACTATTGATGGGTATAAAAATCAACTGTTATATAAAGCGTGTTACTTTACATATTTTTCCAGAGTTTCCCTGACGGCGCCCTTGCCGTATGACATTTCTGCAAAGTATTTTTTGACGGATTCGTCCATTCCGACAGCGGCCAGATCCACTCCGAAGATCTTTTCGTTCCGCAGCAGTCCGTCCAGAACGCTCAGGTCCTTTGGCGCGCTGTTCAGCTCAAGATCTTTTACATAGGCGCCCGCCTCTTCCAGCAGAGGATCGGGACTTGGCTCAAAACGTCCGCCCTGATCGTCTACCGCCATCAGATATCTGAGCCATCCTGCAAAGACCAGCGGGATCATTTTCAGATCCTTTACATCAAGGGAGGGATCCCGCAGATAGGTCTTGATCGTTTCACCGAACCGGATCGGAAGCTTCTGGGAAGTATCGGAAGCGATCCGCTGAGGGGTATCCGGCATAAAAGGATTGGGGAGCCTGACGTTTACTACCTGGTCGATAAAAGCCTTTGGATCCAGGATACCGGGATCTACCGCCGCGGGCAGCCCCTCTCTGTATCCGATGAGCTCGATCAATTTTCGCAGTGTGGGATCTTTCATTTCTTCCGAGATCAGCCTGTACCCGAGAAGACATCCGAAGACAGCGAGAGCGGTATGCAGCGGATTGAGGCAGGTGCAGACTTTCATCTTTTCGATTTTGTCAACGGTTTCCCGGTCGGTGAATATAACGCCGCCTTTTTCCAGGGGCGGCCTGCCGTTGGGGAACGCATCCTCTATGACGAGATATTCGCATTCTTCCGCATTGACAAAAGGAGCGATAAAGGTGTTCTTTGAGGTGATGACGGGATTAAGGCCCTCAAAGCCGTCGGAATCCAGTATCGCCTCTACCTTTGGATCCGGCCTGGGCGTGATCTTGTCGATCATGGTCCAGGGAAAAGCAACGCGGGCCGCGTCCTTGACGTACCTGCAGAATCCGGGTTCCGCAAGGCCTCTTTCACACCAGGCGTCCGCAAAGGCGTGAACGGCCGCTTTAAGCTTATCGCCATTGTGGGAGCAGTTGTCCATGCTGACCATGGCGATGGGAAGCCCGCCGTTTTGGAAGCGGTGATACAGCAGAGATACCACTTTCCCCATATAACTGCCGGGACAGTCCGGCCCCTTGTCAAAGTCGGCTTCTACATCAGAAAAGAGACGCCCTCTGGCATCTGACAGCGCATATCCCTTTTCCGTGATGGTAAAGCTCGCAAGCTGCAGGGACGGTGACGCAAAGATTTCTTTCAGGCGGGAAAAGTCGGTCTTGTTGGCGCTGTCCAGGATCAGGGCTTCCGCGATGCTTCCTACCACGGTCTTTTCTACCGTGCCGTCGGCTTTCAGTGTGGCCAGAACGGTCAGGCCGTCGTGGGGACGGATACTTTTTTCGATGATCTCATAGTCGTATCCCTCGGCGGCGATCAGACCGGTCTCCACTGCCCCCTGATTTAAGAGCCGCTGCATGATATTGGCCTGAAAGGCCCGGAAGATATTGCCTGTGCCAAAGTGGATCCACACAGGATTTTTCAGGGTATTTGCCCTGATCCTGTCAAAGTCGAAATCGGGAAGCCGGTATCCGGCGGCCAGAAAATCGTTTCGGTCTGTCTCCAGAGATGCTCTCGTCAGCTGCATAATGATCTGTTTCCTTTCCACATTTCTAATATTCCCATCAGGATCATACTAGCATAGACGGAAGAGGAATGCAAAGCAATTTAGAAAGCGGGTGGTGGTTTTAAGTTGCTTTCTACGTTTTTTTATGCTATTCTATCTGTAAAATTGTGCGGACAATAGGGCTTAAAAAGGGCTGGATCAATGTCATGCAGAGTGGACTTGTACGTTTACTGCCCAATGCCCAGGGCCGCAGTCGATAAAGGTCAGGAAATAGGTATGGAAAATCTGCGATACCGCCATGAACTGAAGTTCCTCTGCAGCGCGGGCAGTTCCTATGTTATGGAGAATAAGATCCGGCATGTGTGCAAGCCGGATCCGTATGCGGATGACAGGGGCAGATATGTTATAAGGAGCCTGTATTTTGATTCTTATGGAGACAGATGTTTCAGGGAAGGGATTGACGGGACGGATGAACGTAAGAAATACAGAATCCGAATATACAACGGATGCTCTGAAATGATCAGACTGGAATGCAAGTATTCCGTTCATGGCATGAAGGCAAAGGAAAGCTGTGTGATCACCGAAAGACAGTGCGAAAGCCTGATCAGGAACAGACCGGTGCCAGGGATCGGAAGCGGCCAGGGAGAGCTGTTAGCCCGCTTCCTCGCGGAGCAGAAGGCGGAATTCCTGCAGCCTAAAGTCATTGTGGAGTATACCAGATCGCCTTATATATATGAAGCCGGGAATGTGAGGATCACATTTGACAGGAATCTGGGTTCCGGATGGGAAGTTGAGAAATTTCTGGAGCCGTGCATCCGGCGCAGAGGGGTCTTTCCGGTGGGTGAAGAGCTTCTGGAGGTGAAATATGACGAGGTGCTGCCGGCGGCGATCGCGGAAATACTGGCGGCGGGACAGCAGCTGAGCTCCACGAGTTTTTCAAAATATGTTCTGTGCAGAAAATGCGGAATGAGATAGGGAATAAGGAGTATAGAGAGAAAAAATGAGTATTCAGGATGTGATCAAAAAATCGTTTTTACAGGGATTTCAGAATACCAGTCTGTCCATGAAAGATGTTGCTCTGCTCTTGCTTGTTGCTGGACTTCTGGGGATTTACATATTTTTTGTCTACAGGATCACAACGGTCAACACATTCTATTCCAAGGGATTTAATGTATCGCTGATTTTGATGTGCGTGATCACGGCGGCGATCATTGTAGCGATCCAGAGCAGCGTTGTGGTCTCTCTGGGTATGGTAGGCGCCCTTTCCATTGTCAGGTTCAGGACTGCAGTGAAGGATCCGCTGGATCTGATCTTTATGTTCTGGAGCATCAGTGTGGGCATTATATGCGGGGCCGGAATGCCGGGGCTTGCGCTTGCGCTTTCGTTGGGAGTTACGGCGCTGGTGCTGGTCTTTTACCGCTTGCCGGAGGTGCGCAGATCCATGCTGCTGGTGGTAAATGCCCGGAACAATGAATGTGCAGCGCAGATCTTCCAGGTGGTGGGAAAATATGACAGGCATTACAGTGTAAAATCACGCAGCCTGACCAGGGAGAATGTGGATTTTCTGATGGAGATACGGCTGAAAGATTATGAGAACCTTTTAAGTGAGCTGCAGAAGATCGAAGATGTCACCTCTGTGTCCGTTATGGCCCACAAGGGGGAAGCGGTATATTGA
>CANRMK010000093.1 GCA_947631715.1 uncultured Acetatifactor sp. | reverse complement strand
ATCACAGAATCATGGTGGCTGAACTTAATGGCATTATCGATCAGGTTATAGAGCACCTGCTGGATTTTTCCCATGTCTGCGTGCACGAACATTTCATCTCCGGTAAGGATCAGCTCAATGGCTATCGTCTTTTGGCGGCAGGTGCCCTCAAAAGAAGCGGCCGTGCTGCGGATCACGCTGTTAATGTCAAAATCTGTCAGATCCAGAAGCATTCCCTTCGTGTTCAGGTTATTTAATGTCAAAAGGCTGTTGGTCAACTTTGTCAGACGCTCTGTCTCATTTAAAACGATCTCCAGATATTTCTGGTGCATTTCCGGAGGGATCGTACCGTCCAGCATGGCTTCCAGATAGCCCCGTATGGACGTGAGCGGAGAGCGGAAATCATGGGACACGTTGGCCACAAATTTTTTCTGATCGTCTTCCGACCCTGCGATCTGGCTTGCCATATAGTTCAGACAGGCCGCCAGATATCCCATTTCATCCTCGCTGTCCACCTGAAATTCATAGTGCATATTTCCTGCGGCGTACTGTTCCGTGGCGTGTGTGATCTTCCGCAGAGGAATATAGACCATTTCTGTAAAGAAGATCAGAATGATCAAAGACAGTAAAAGCAAGATCGCAAGCGTGATATAGGAAATATTCAGCATACTGTTGCAGGACTCCTGAATATCGTTCATATCACAGTGAATGACTACATAACCGCGGATCTTATAATTGGAAGTGATAGGAGCGATCACACTGAGCATGTCTGAGTCAAAGCTGTCAAAAAAACGGTCAACGATATAATACGAACCGCTTGTGACGGTGGGATCGAACCCCTGGATCACCACCACATCTTCCACATTCAGCGGGGTCTCCGTATCCAGCACCAGGCGCCCGGACGGATTTACGATACGGATAATGGAGTTTAGGTACCTGGAGAGAAAATCCATCTGGACCTTTACCGTTTCCAGATCGGTCTTACTGGTATATAATCCCCCGGCGTAAGTATCTGCGATCAGGACCGCCTCGGAGTAGAGAGAGCTTGCCTTTTCCCGGATCAGATGCTCCTTGGTAATATTGGGGACGAATGTGGTCACGATCAAAAAACTGAACAGGCCAAAGATAAAATAGGCCAGTACAAATTTCAGATAGAGAGTCTTTTTCATGGGTTCCGCACCTCAAATTTGTAGCCGATGCCCCAGATGGTACTGATCTTCCAGTTAGCGTGATCCTTGATCTTTTCCCGGAGTCGTTTGATATGCACATCTACCGTGCGGGTGTCCCCGATATATTCATATCCCCAGATCTGATCCAGCAGCTGCTCCCTGGTAAAGACATGATTGGGAGAGGAGGCCAGGAAATATAAGAGCTCCAGCTCCTTTGGAGGCATATCCACATGGGAGCCCATATAGATCACGGAATAATTGGTCAGGTTAATGGAGAGGTCAGGATATTCCACACACTTATCGCTGGAGGCTTCGGACACGGAGGCAGCAGGCTTGTAACGGCGCAATACCGCCTTGGCTCTGGCAACCAGTTCCTTGGAATCAAAAGGCTTCTCAATATAATCGTCCGCGCCCAGCTCAAGTCCCAGCACCTTGTCAAAGACTTCTCCCTTGGCGGAAAGCATGATAATGGGAACGGTATATTTTGCCCGCACCTCCCGGCATACCTGATAGCCGTCCATACCGGGAAGCATGATATCCAGCAGGATAAGATTGGGGGAAAAGCTTTCCATGGCCGGCATTACGGACTCCCCGTCATTGACGATCAGCGTTTCATAGCATTCCTTTGTAAGATACAAAGAAATCAGCTCCGCAATATTGTTGTCGTCGTCCACAATTAAGATTTTCTGTTTGCTTACCATATAAAAATGCTCCTTTATCATATCGGAAACAGTTACAGAGTCATTTATCGAAAAGTTACGATGGTAACGCCGGCATCGCCCTCGCCGTATTCGCCAAGCCGGTATTCTTTTACATATTTCTGTCGTTTCAGGTGATTCTGGACCGCGCTGCGCAGAACGCCCGTGCCTTTTCCGTGCACTACCCTGACACTTGGCAGATGGGCCAGATAGGCATCATCCAGATATTTGTCCAGAAGCGGGATCGCTTCGTCCACAGTCTTTCCCAATAGATTGATCTCTGTGGGGACGGACAGGCTCTTTGACATTTTGATCCTGCCTGTGCCGGAGTTCTGGGGCTTTGGTGCGGCAATGTCATTTTCGTCCACCAGAACCAGGTCTTTTACATTGGTCTGGGTGCGGATGATACCGCACTGAACGAACAGGCCGCCCTTTGCGTCCGGCAGAGTGCTGACAGTACCCTTAAGCCCCATGGAAACGATCCTTACCATGTCGCCTTTTTTTAGTTTTTTGGGATCCAGTGTCTGCTGCTTTTGATTTTTTTGGCCGCGGAGAGATAAATGGCGGTTCTTTTCCTCTATCTTGTCCCGGACTTTCTGTCTTTTTTTCTCAAGCTCCCGGATATCCGTCCCTGCTCCTGCCCTGTTGAAATCCCGGATCGTCTCGTCGGCAACGTCCTTTGCCTCCTGCAGGATCTCCCGAGCTTTCTCATTGGCCTCCCGCAGGATCCGATCCTTTGCACGGTCAATCTTTTCGTTTTTCTGCTGCAGCTGTTCCTGCAGGGTCCTGATACGCGCCTTATACTCCTCGGTCTCCCTCTGTTCCCGCTCCATCGCGGCTCTGCTCTGCTCCAGGTCGGCGATCACGTCCTCAAAATTCTTTTCTTCCTTGCCGATCTGAGCTTTCGCGGCTTCAATAATTGGATCCGGCAGTCCCAGCTTGGAGGAAATGGCAAAGGCGTTGCTCTTTCCCGGGATACCGATGAGAAGGCGGTAAGTAGGCTGCAGGGTTTCCACATCGAATTCACAGCTGGCGTTTTCCACAAAATCCGTTGACAGTGCATAGATCTTTAGCTCGCTGTAATGAGTGGTAGCCATAGTGCGTATGCCCCTGTCGTGCAGGAAATTCAGAATGGAAATGGCAAGGGCCGCCCCCTCTGTGGGATCGGTTCCCGCTCCCAGCTCATCGAACAGACATAAGGAGTCCGCGTCCGCGTGCTTTAAAATGTGCACAATGCTCTTCATATGGGAGGAAAATGTGGACAGATTCTGCTCAATGCTCTGTTCATCTCCAATATCTGCAAAAACCTCTGAGAACACAGACAATTCGGATCTGTCCAGAGCGGGAATATGCAGCCCTGCCTGCCCCATGAGAGTGAGAAGCCCCACGGTCTTTAACGACACAGTCTTTCCACCCGTATTGGGACCGGTGATAATCAGAAGATCAAAATCCTTTCCCAGGTAAATCTCAATAGGGACTGCACTTTTTTTGTCCAGCAGAGGATGGCGTCCCTTGCGGATATGAATAGAATGCTTCGAATTGAACAAAGGCTCCGTGGCATTCTGATCCATAGCCAGTTTGGCTTTTGCAAAGATAAAGTCCAAGAGCGTCATAAGTCTTTGATCGTCTGCCAGTTCCCTCGTGTGTTCAGCGGCCTGGGCGCTGAGGGAAGCCAGGATCGCATTGATCTCTTCCTGCTCCTGGAGATCCAGTTCTTTCAGCTGATTGTTCAGGCTGACTATGGCGGCAGGCTCGATGAAATAGGTGGAGCCTGTGGCAGACTGGTCGTGGATCATGCCGTTGACCTGGCCCTTGTATTCCGCCTTAATAGGGATACAGTAGCGGTTGTTGCGCATAGTGATCACCGCATCCTGAAGATAGGTGCGGTAAGAGCCGTTCAGCATGGAAGTCAGCTGCGTATGGATCCTGTCGTTGGTCAGCGCGATGGAACGGCGTATGCTTTTCAGCTTAGGGCTGGCATCGTCCGCGATCTCCTCCTCGGAGAGGATACAGCGGCCGATCTCTCCGGCAAGCTGTGTAAGGGGCATAAGCTGCCGGAAATATTCATCTAAGTGATCGTCCGGCAGATTTTCATTATCCTTTCTTCCGTAATTCTTTACGCGGTTTACGTTGTCCAGCATGGCGGCGATCTTTAAAAGCTCCGGCGCTGTCAGAGAACTTCCGATTTGCAGGGATTTTACGGAAAAATTCAGATCCCTGTTGCTTCCAAAGGAGGTGCTTCCGGATTTCAATAGCCGGCCCAGGGCGTCCCGGGTCTCTGCCTGATTTTTTCGGATCTCAGACAGGTCTGCAGAGGGCACAAGCTCCCTGCACAGCTCCTTTCCGGGTTCGGAATCCGCCCTTTCCGAGAGCATCTGTATGATCTTGTCAAATTCCAGGGTCTTTAATACTTTCTGGTTCATAGGGATCTTCCTTATCAGTCTATCATCTTAAACGTTTCCCGAAAGGCTTACCTGAAAAGTATATCATGATTTTCAGAAAAACGCGAGAATAAATATGTGGCAAAAAGATGGAAAAACCCCCGGATTTATGTTAGTATATATTTTACAGAAAAAATCTGGACAAAAGGCAGGGCGAATTTATGAGCGATATATTCAACAATGAGCTGTTTGAAGCTTTTGCATCGGCGTCTGACAATGTATATATTTATGTGTGCGACATGAAGACGGACATTTCAAGATGGTCGAAAGCCTCTGTAGATTATTTCGGGCTGTCCGGCGAATATCTGGAAAACGCTGCAAATGTCTGGGCGGAGCATATACATCCGGAAGATCTGAACGTGTACATGGAGGATATCACGGGAGTATTTTCCGGAAAGAAAAAACATCATAACTGCCAGTACAGAGCCAGAAACCGTATGGGGGAGTATGTCTGGGTGGAATGTAAGGGAAGCGTTATCCGGGACGCGGAGGGAACGCCTATTATTTTTGCCGGGCTTATGACCAGAATAGACGGACAGAGCAAATATGACACGCTTACGGGACTTCTGACCACGCCGGAACTGTATCATTTTGATTTCTCCGATCTGTCCGGGACCGCGCTGCTTCTGGGACTGGACGGATTCAGGAAAGTGGTAGGAAATTACGGTTATAACACGGCGGATGAAATTTTGGTGGAATTTTCCAGACGTGTGAAAAAGCTCTGTGATCCGGAATGGAAGGTATTCCGTTTCAGCGGTGATGAATTTCTTGTAGTTGCCTTTGGCGCCGATAAAGAGCGGGTGGAGGATTATTACCGACATTTGTGTCAGGAAACGGATATCATAGAATTAAAGAACCAGCAGAAAGTAGGACTGTCCGTCTCCGCAGGAGGCGTGCGTTTTCCGGAGGATGCGGATTCCAGGGAGATCCTGATCAATAAGCTGGAGCATTCCTTAGAGCACGCTAAGAATACCAAGAAGGGAACGCTTGTATTTTTCTCAAAAAAAATCGCGGAAAAGCAGGAGAGGGCGCTGGCGCTGAGAGAAGATTTGAAACAGTGCATAAAGAATGATTACCAGGGCTTTGAATTGTATTTTCAGCCTTTTGTGACGCCCGGCAGCCGCGTTATCACGGGCTGCGAGTGCCTGCTTCGATGGAAAGGGAATAGGATCAAGGATTCTTATCCCATGGAATTTATCAAGGTGCTGGAGGACTACGGAGACATCAGGGATGTAGGATTCTGGGTCATGGAACAGGCGATCCGGCAGCAGGTGGAATGGCGGGATACCTACGGAGAGCTGTGGGTAAGCTTTAACGTATCCTATCAGCAGTTTTTGGATGAGACTTTTGAGGACCGGCTGGCAGCCTGTGCGGAAAAATACAAGGTGGATCCTGAGCACATTATCATTGAGCTTACGGAGAGCAGCCAGGTGGGCAACCCGGAGGAGCTGTCCGCCATGTTTGAGAGACTGCGGAACCGGGGCTTTAAAATGGCGCTGGACGATTTCGGAACGGCCTATGCGTCTCTGGAAATGCTCAAGAGCCTGCATGTGGATTTCATTAAGATCGAGCACTCATTTGTCAGGGAGCTGTCCAAGCCGGGACATGATATCGATTATGTGATCATTGACAATCTGCTGGCAATGTGCCAGCGTCTGGGATACGATTCCATTGTAGAGGGTGTGGAAACCGGAGAAGTGGCGGACATCGTGGGGAATATGAACGTTACGCTGCTTCAGGGATATTATTTTTCCAAACCGGTGTGCAGGGAGGATTTTGAGAAGCTGCTGGATATGAGCAAAAAGCAGGCGCAGCAGAAAACCTGAAAATCAGCCTGTTCATGGCCGGAAAGGAGTTTTCATGCCTGACAAGGAGCAGAACAATCAAAGTGATTTTTTGATAGAAAAGATCAAGACACGTCCCATCAACCGCAGGAAGCTGATCCGAAGAACATTGATCACGGCCGCCATGGCAGTGATCTTTGGCCTAGTCGCATGTGTCACCTTTCTGGTCCTGGAACCGGTGATCAGCAACCGGCTCACTCCTGAGGAAGAGCCTCCCTATGTAGTATTCCCGGAGGATCAGGAGGAAATGTCCCCGGAGGAGATGCTGGCGGAAAATCTTCCCACGGAGAGCCCCGCTTCTACCATATCGCCGTTGGAAGAGAATTCTCCCGTGGAGGAGCAGATTCGGAAAATTTTAGAGGAAACCGGCTTCAGCGTAAAAAGCTATGCGCAGATTTACGATGCTTTACAGGATTTCGTCTATGAGCGCCGAGATGACGAAAACGATGATCCGGCGCTGGCTGAACACATGGTTACGATTCGGGGAGTTACCTCCGATACGGACTGGTTCGACAATGTGCAGGAGAGCAGCAATCAGGCGGTAGGCGTGATCGTGGCGGAAAATGACACGGAGTTTTTTATCCTGGTCAATTATGCCGCCCTGAAAGATGCCGAAAGCCTGGCGCTGTCGTTAAGTGATGACTATTATCAGATACCGGCGGAATTAAAGGGTGTGGATAAGGATACCGATCTGGCCGTATTGTCGGTGCAGAAGATGGATATGCCCGCAGAGTGGTTAGAGACAGGCGGATTGTGTGCGGCGCCGTTGGGTTCCTCCTCCAAAGACCATCTGGCTGGGACACCGGTAGTGGCATTGGGCAGTCCTGTGGGACTGGGATACGGCATGATCACTTCTGACGGTACAAGACTGAACGATCCTGACAGAAGCTATAAGCTGCTTTCCACCAATATTTACGGCAGTAAAAATGCGGAGGGAGTGCTCTTTAACCTGCAGGGCCAGGTGATCGGCATCATCACAGGCGATCAGGCTGCAGATATGGAAAATATGATAAGCGCTTATGGCATTACAGAAATCAAAAGGATCATCGAAAAGCTGACCAATGAAAGCACGTTTGCATATCTGGGGATCACCGGTACGGACGTAACGCTCCATGCCTTTATGGATTTTGAAGTGCCTTACGGCGCTTATGTGACGGAGGTGGAAATGGACTCTCCCGCTATGCTGGCGGGAATCCAGGTGGGAGATGTGATCACCGGTATCGACAATACGGAAATTGCATCTTTTAGCGCTTACTGCACACAGCTGATGCAGCTTGCGCCCGGGCAGCGGATAACGCTTACGGTAATGCGCCAGTCTCAGGGAGAATATAAGGAAATGCACTTTACCATGGAACTGGGAGAGCGATAAGCAGATCAGAAAAAACGTAACAGTTCAGCCCCCACCGTTGTATTCAGCCCGGTAATGTCGATGTTCTCCCGGCAGACCGTTGGAGCACGTCGGCACTTGGCGAGGTACTCTCGAGCCTAGTGTCCGTTACGTGCGGAACCGAGCGGAAGCGTGTCTGCCGGGAGAACATCGGCAGTACCGGGCGTGACTCGCAAGGGAAAGGCTGAACTGTTACGAAAAACAGCCTGTTGATGGCGGAATGAGAGGGAATATGAAGTATATCAGAGATCTGAAAGAAGGAGACCGGGTCTGTGACATATACCTGTGCAAGCATAGGCAGTCGGCGGTGACAAAGAACGGGAAACCATATGAAAGCATGATCCTGCAGGATAAGACGGGAACGGTTGATGCAAAGGTGTGGGAGCCCAATAATCCAGGCATCGAAGACTGTGATGTGCTGGATTATATAGAGGTATACGGAGATGTGACCAATTTTATGGGAGCGCTGCAGATCAATGTAAAGCGGATCCGCGTATGCCGGGAGGGAGAATATGACCCCGGAGATTATCTGCCGGTGAGTTCAAAGGATATCGACGGAATGTACCAGGAGCTGCTTAAACTGATCGAGAGCATCAAGCATCCCAGTCTGAAGAAGCTTTTGGAAGCTTTTTTTGTGGAAGACGAGGACTTTGTAAAAAGATTCCGAAATTCCTCTGCGGCGAAAACGGTGCACCACGGATTTGTAGGAGGACTTTTAGAGCATACGCTGGGCGTGACAAAGCTGTGCGATTACTATTGCAGCGCATATCCCGTACTGAAGCGGGATCTTCTGCTGACAGCGGCTATGTGCCATGATATCGGCAAGGTAAAGGAGATCTCACCTTTTCCGGAAAACGATTACACCAACGACGGCCAGCTTCTGGGCCATATTGTGATAGGCTCCCAGATGCTTGCGGAGCAGGCGGCAGGGATAGACGGTCTTTCCCATGAGCTTTTATCACAGCTGCAGCACTGCGTTCTGGCCCATCATGGAAAATATGAATT
>CANRMK010000092.1 GCA_947631715.1 uncultured Acetatifactor sp. | reverse complement strand
TAGGTCAGATCCCGGTACCAGCGCAGTGAATTCATATAGGCCTCGTTCACAGGCTCCACATCCATCTTTGCCAGCAAAAGCAGCCGGGATACCTCCGGCCAGTTGGCGTTCTCGTACTGCTGCATCAGGTTCAGTACCGGAGAGAGTTTCCCGCTTCCGCCCGTCAGCGCCTCACGGATCTCCGGGGAGACCTTTATCATCTCAAGGGCTTCCTCCATAGACTTCTCCAGTATCACATCCAGCACGGAGAACAGTCCCATGAGGAACAGCTCCTCGCTTTTGTCCCGCATATTGAATACCGGCGCAAGAAACTCAGCAAACTTCGCCCTGAGCAGGGAGAGTCTTGTGACCTCGCTGGGCTTATCCGCATACATTTCATGCACCACCGCGGTGTTGATCCACTTGCGCAGCTCCCGCTGGCCCAGCATAGCAGCGGCGTGCCGTATGGTGGTGATGCCGGAGTTGACCGCCATGCGGTTCACCATCTTTAACAGGGAAATGGTCAGCGCCGTATCCCGGCCGATAATGTCCGCAGCCGTAGTCAGTTCAAAATTATCGTTGTTCACCACATTGAGCAGCTCGATGTAGTTGACCTTCAGAGGCGCTACCTCATGGTGTCCTCTGGTCACGGGAACCCGGTAAAATCCGCCCTCGTAAAGCTGATATCCGCCCGCGTCCTTCAGCTTTTCAAAGACCTCCATGGTATCGATGCCGCCCGCGCACAGTTTGATATTAGGATACAGCTTGGAAAAATAGATCCTGGCCTTGTCGATGGCTACACGCCTGTTGTCCAGGAACACATAGTCCGACAGCTTCAGGATTTCCCTGTAATTCTCAAAATCCGACACGGCCAGCTTTCTCACCGCCAGCTTATATCCCATCTCTTTTAGCTCTTTCAGCCTGTTGATATACATTTCCACCGGGGGAATGGTATTGTCGATCAGAAATACGATCCTCTCGTGAGGCGCGTCGCACTGGCTCTCCGTATCGGTAAACACCGATATATTGCTGACCGGCACGAAGATCTCCCTGTCCTCGGAGAGCGTCTCAATGCCCATGGTCTGGATCAGCTCCAGTCCCTCTATCGCCGCATCCCCATCGTGCTGTCTCGTTCCCAGCATCATGGGATCCAGAAAGAAGTTGTCCTTCTGAGAGAAAACGGAGTAAGCCTTCACCGCCATATTCTCATCAAAAAGCGGAATCAATGCCAATAACATGTTCTTTCACCCTTACGACGGATCTCCATCGCCCTTTCTTGACTTTCTTATCTAAAATATGCCACGCCGGATTCAAATATCCGGATATCCTGTTCCCCGTAAATATTCATCGCAACGCCGTCTCCTCTGCGCTCAGAGTGGGCCATCTTGCCCAGGACTCTGCCGTCAGGCGATGTGATTCCCTCGATGGCACAGTAGGAACCGTTCACGTTGTACTCTTCGTCCATGGAGACATTTCCCATGGGATCCGAATACTGGGTGGCTACCTGGCCATTTTCGAACAGCCTCTCCAGCCATTCTTTCGGTGCCACGAAACGCCCCTCCCCGTGGGAAGCGGGATTGCAGTAGACTGATCCCAGCTGCGCCCCTTTAAGCCAGGGAGACTTATCTGAGACGACTTTCGTATACACCATTTTAGAGATATGGCGGTTGATGGTGTTGTAGGTCAGGGTCGGAGAATCCTCTTTCTGTCCCACGATCTCCCCGTAAGGCAGAAGCCCCAGCTTTATCAGCGCCTGGAAGCCGTTGCAGATTCCAAGCACCAGGCCGTCACGCTCGTTCAACAGGCGCATCACGGCATCCTTAAGCCGTTCATTCCGGAAAGCCGTTGCAAAGAACTTTGCGCTGCCGTCCGGCTCATCGCCGGCCGAGAAGCCTCCCGGGAACATAATGATCTGAGACTGGCCGATAGCCTTTTCATACTCCTCCACAGACAGCCGGATATCCTCCGCCGTCAGGTTCCGGAACACCTTTGTCACCACATCTGCGCCAGCCCGCTCAAAGGCCCTGGCGCTGTCATACTCGCAGTTCGTACCGGGAAATACCGGAATAAATACCCTGGGTCTGGCCGTCTTGTGCCTGCACACATAAACGCTGTCGGCTCTGTAACAACTGCTCTCAACGGGCGTGGTATCCTTTACCGCCTTTACGGCAAATACCTTTTCCAGTCCGGATGACCATGTCCGCAGGGCCTCCTCCCCGGAGATCACCGTATCCCTGCAGCGAAATACCGGCTCCTGGGTGACCGTGCCGACCACTGTAGCGTGGAACCCGGACGCGAGAACGGCTTCCAGCTTCTCAGGGACGATCTCCACAAGAATATCGCCAAGGGCATTCTCAAAGAGTCCGCTCACCGGCATGTCCTCATCTACCGCCACGCCAAGCCTGTTGCCGAACGCCATCTTGGACACGGCTGCCGCCACGCCTGCCGAATTCAGCGCATAGGCGGAAAGCACCGTCTTCTCTTTCATCAGGCTTTCCACATAGCTGTAGAGCTCCGCCACGCTGTCGTACATGGGAATGTCAAAATCGTCTTTTTCTATCTTAAAGCGCACCAGCCTGCTGCCGGGACGCTTTAACTCCGGCGTCACAATGTCCCCCAGGTCTGCCGTATCCACCGCAAAGGACACCAGTGTGGGCGGCACATCGATATCGTTAAATGTGCCGGACATGCTGTCCTTTCCGCCGATGGAAGCGAGCCCGAAGCCCATCTGAGCGTCATACGCCCCTAAAAGCGCCGCAAAGGGCTGGCTCCACCGCTTAGGATCCCCGGTCATTCTGCGGAAATACTCCTGGAAAGTAAAGCGGATCTTTCCGAAGCTTCCGCCGCACGCCACGATCTTTGCCATGGATTCCACCACCGCATACACCGCCCCGTGGTAAGGGCTCCAGGAGGACAGATAGGGGTCAAAGCCATAGCTCATCATGGTGACTGTATCGGTCTTTCCCTCCAGCACAGGCAGCTTTGCCACCATGGCCTGGGTCTCCGTGAGCTGATACTGTCCGCCGTAAGGCATCAGCACGCTCCCCGCCCCGATGGAGGAGTCGAACATCTCCACCAGGCCTTTCTGGGAGCATACATTCAGGTCGCCCAGCAGCGCAAGCCACGCGCCCTTTACATCTCCTGCCTCCAGCTTTTCGCCCACTGCGGGCACGGCCCACTTCTCAAAATAATTTTCCCTCTCATCCGGGATATCCACCTTGACGGCGGTCTCCTGATGGGCCCCGTTGGTGTCCAGGAAAGCCCGCTTTAGATCGACGATCTTCTTTCCCCGCCACTTTAACACAAGCCTGGGCTCCTCCGTGACTTCAGCCACGGCCACAGCCTCCAGGTTCTCCTCCGCCGCATAGCCTAAGAATTTCTCCACATCGCCCGGATCCACCACCACGGCCATGCGCTCCTGGGATTCGGAGATGGCAAGCTCCGTGCCGTCCAGGCCCGCATACTTCTTTGGCACCCTGTCCAGATCCACTTCCAGCCCGTCCGCCAGCTCGCCGATGGCAACGGATACGCCGCCGGCGCCGAAGTCATTGCACTTTTTGATGATCCTGCTCACCTCGGGCCGCCTGAACAGCCTCTGGATCTTTCTCTCTGTGGGGGCGTTTCCTTTCTGTACCTCCGCGCCGCAGGTCTCGATGGACTGCTCCGTGTGCACCTTGGAGGAACCGGTGGCGCCGCCGCAGCCGTCCCGCCCGGTGCGCCCGCCGAGCAGAATGATGATGTCCCCCGGGGCCGAGGACTCCCGGATCACATTCTTTCTGGGCGCCGCGCCCATCACTGCGCCGATCTCCATGCGCTTGGCCACATAGTCCGGGTGGTAGATCTCCTTTACCAGCCCGGTGGCCAGACCGATCTGGTTGCCGTAGGAGGAATAGCCGTCCGCAGCCCCCCGGACCAGCTTTTTCTGGGGCAGCTTCCCCTTAAGGGTCTCGGATACGGGCACCCTTGGATCCGCAGCGCCCGTAACGCGCATGGCCTGATAGACATAGCCCCTGCCGGAAAGGGGATCCCGGATAGCGCCGCCAAGACAGGTAGCCGCGCCGCCGAAGGGCTCTATCTCCGTGGGGTGATTGTGAGTCTCGTTCTTAAAGAAGACCAGCCACTCCTGCGTCTCCCTGTGGTCTCCGTAATCCATTTCCACAGGGACCACCACAGAACAGGCGTTGATCTCGTCGGATTCCTCCATATCCTGAAGCTTTCCATCCTTTTTCAGCTTCCGCATGGCCATCAGGGCCAGATCCATCAGGCATACGAATTTGTCCTTTCTATCCCCGTAGATTTCCTCCCTGGTGTCCAGATAACTCTGGTAAGTGGTCTCCAGGGGAGAACGGTAATAGCCGTCCCCGAATTCCACACTGGTCAGCTCCGTGGAAAACGTGGTGTGGCGGCAGTGATCGGACCAATACGTGTCCAGCACGCGGATCTCCGTCACGGACGGATCCCGCTTCTCGTCCTCTTTAAAATACTTCTGGATATGCAGAAAGTCCTGGAACGTCATGGCCAGGGACAGGGAGTCATAGAGCCTGCGCAGCTCTCCCTCCTCCATGGCCCCGAACCCATCGAATACGGCAATGTCAGCGGGCTCCTCAAAGGCCGTGATCAGAGTCTCGGGCTTTTCCGCCCCCGTCTCCCGGGAATCCACGGGATTGATGCAGTACGACTTGATCCGTGCAAATTCTTCCTCCGACAGGTTCCCCAGGATCATATAGGTGACTGCCGTGCGGATCACCGGCTCCGCATTCTCGTCCAGGAACCGGACGCACTGTACGGCGGAATCCGCTCTCTGGTCGAACTGCCCCGGCAGAAATTCCACCGAAAATACTCTGGCGCCCTCAGGGATTTCTATGCTCTCCCGATACAGATCGTCCACCGGAGGCTCCGAGAACACTGTCCGGCAGGCTCTCTCGAAGACCTGATCCGAAAGGTTCTCCACGTCATAGCGGATAAACACCCGCACACCGTCCGCTTTCACGCCGAGATAGCTTTTCAGCTCTTCCAGAAGTTCTTTCGCCTTTACCGCATAGGGCTCTTTCTTTTCCACATAAATCCGTCTGACGCTTCCCATGTCTCCTCGCATTCTGCCGTTTGCCGGCATTTTCTGTTATTTCCGCCCCGCAGGCCGCTTCTTTCCTCCCTTGCCGGGCTCTGCGTCCGCCCACGCCAAAAAGCGTTCACTCGTCCGCACTAAGGGATTTGAGTATGTACAGGATTTCCCTGTCCACTGTCTCAGCGGTAATGCCGATGGTCTGGGCGGAAATCTTTAATCCCTCCAGCACGAATATAATGTTCCTTGCCGTGCCCGCACAGTCCTCGCAGTAGAATTCCCCGTTCTCCACCCCGGTCTCCAGGAGCTTCTCGATGATCTTCACAGCGGAGTCGAACTGCTTTTTCAGCACATTGTCTTTCTTTGGCAGCTGGTTCTCAAAGTAAAATTCATAGATCGCCTGAGTCAGCGTATTCTTTTTGCGCAGAAGCTCTTTCTTCTGCTCCTGCAGGAACAGCACCAGAATGTCCGAAGCGGTGGCGTCCTCCGTGATGCTGTCCGAGAAGACGTCGTCCGCCTCCTCGCTCTCCAGCTTCATCACCTCCATGAAGATCTGGCTGGTGCTCTCAAAATACAGATAAAGACCGCCCCTGCTGATCTCACAGGCCTCCACGATATCTTTCATGGTGACTTTTTTAAAGCCCTTTTCCACAAAGACCTTTCTGGCCGTCTCCAGTATGAATTTCCTCTTTTGTACCGACTTTTCTCCCATATCTGCTCGTACCCCTTCTACCTTACATCCAAAGGCTTATCCCAAAATTCGATGATCTTCTGCATCTGTTTTAATGTCAGATAAAAAATATCTTCCTTAACGGCCTCGCTCCAGAGCGCCCCCTTCGTCATGCCCCCCAGGACATACCGGGAGAGGATCCCCCTTAAGATCCCCCAGTCCTCCAGTCCGGCTGAGGCGATCCGCTTCCTTTCGTCCTCGTGAGTCTTGATCCTGTTGCGGGAGTAGACATAGCTGTAATTTCTGTCCATCAGGGACGATTTTGACATTTCCCGGACAAAACTCATCAGCGTGGAATCGTAAACGGGAAAACGCATGGTGCCCTCGGAAGCGTTCTGTCCCTCGTACAGAGTGCTCCCCGTTCCGCCGGCATTTTTTTCAAACCAGGGCAGATAGCGCAGAAAAGGCGTCACGGTCTGTTCGTACTCCTGAACCAGCTGCTGGCGGTATTCCATATTCCGATCCATATGCTCTCGCACCTCCGTTCTCGGGCCGTACCGCTAAAACTGACACATATGTATTTTTATTTTAACACAAATTTGTCAAAAGTACAGTAGAAAATTGCAGATACTTTGTTGTATACTGTTGGCAGACGGTCCTCGTCCGCGCAGATATCCTGTACCGGCATCCGGCGCGGGGAACCGAAGAGGCACGGAATCTGATTTTGGGAAGCCGTTTCCCTGCCCCGGGCAGGAGACGGGAATATGCATGCCAAAACGGCATGCAGGAAAGGTGAGAGGAATATGGCAGGAACCGCATTAACAAAAGGAAAGGTCATCTACAGGACGGGACAGCCAATGACGGCGCTGCATCTGATCACATCGGGCGCTGTAGAGGTGGAATATCCCGGAGGCACCTATCAGTTAAAGAAAGGAGATGTGATCGGCATCTGCGAGATCTGTTCGGAGGTGCATTTTCTGGCTTACAAGACCGCAGAGGATTCGGTGGTTCTGACTTATCCCATCAACAATATGGAGGCGCTGGGAGATCTGCTCCAGAAGCACCCCGATGTAGCCCGGGTGTTTCTGCTGTCCATGTTCCGCCAGATCAACACACTTCTGGGACGGAGCTCTCTGTCTGAAATGAGATGCGCCACACTGCATCAACATATGACGGAGGACTACACAAAGTACACCTCCCTCTGCAGCCGCTACCGCGTCACCCCCAGATCCCTGGACGGTCTTCAGGAATTTGCGGCCTATATCGTGAACGAGGATCCCGACATCTGGCTGAACAGCTATTATGTGGGACTGCAGAATGTCTATTCCAAGGAATTTTCCAAGGGACTGATCCTGGAGCCCGGGATTTCCCTGGGCATGGTCAGAAAGGGGAGCCTGGACTTCCGCAAGACTTACACGGTCCTGGACGAGCAGGCGCACTATTGCTCCCAGATCCTGCAGTATTACTTCAACAGCTCCGGAAACGATCTGTTCGATTTTTATACTTCGCTCTATTACCAGCTGGGCGCCGGTTCCCAGGACGCCGCCAGCCTGGCAGCCGATATCGAGAGAATGATCGGCCATTTTGAGGGCGATCCCGCACTGGATGCGGTACAGGCCGCGCCCAGGATCGAGACCTTCCGCAATGCGCTGTCCGCTGTGAGCGCCCCGCCGGAAAAGGATCCGCAGAAAGAGGATTCCCTCAATGCGTCCATCCTGGCCGAGCTCTCCGGCAGCCTGAACACCATTCTGGAATTTGCGGGCGATCTATTCGAGGAGGCCGACACATTCCGCCAGCAGGTGAACGAATACAAAAAGCTGGAGGACAAGAACGCTATGGACGATGTGAGCAGCAGACTGAGAAAGCGTCTCACCGCGCTTTTCTACGACCTGTACTCCGCCGTATTCGAGCGTTCCCTCACTGCCCCTTATATGCCCACCCCCGTGAAAATGTTCCTGTATTTCGGGTATGTGGACGAAGAGCTGGCAGGCGCTTCCAACTGTGTGGTCCTCTACAACCTGACATTCGGGATGGAGGATCAGAGCAAGTTCGGGGTCTATACCTTTTACCACTGGCTGACAGCCATCTACAACGGTGACAAGCTCCCCAGCCGCAACGAGTTTGACGAGGACTTTTCGGATTACATCAACAAGCAGAAAGCCCAGGGGAACCTGACTCCCTCCCAGGCGGCCAGCATGGAAAAGAATCCCATGAGCAGGGTAAATTACGAGATGCAGAACATGTTCCCCTCTGTGAACAAGGTCACTTTCGGGCGCATCAGTACTTACTGCCCTCTGTTCACCGCGGAAAACGTGCTGAAAGACTTAAAGAGCTCCTTTGTGACCGTGACCCAGATCAGCAAAGCCCTGGAGCTTATCCGCAGCGTGGATTTCTCCGCTTTCTACCGGGAGAGCATGGATTACGACAATCTTGAGGTTATGGGCAAGGAGAATATCCACCTGGAATACATTCCCGATGTGATCCTGGCCCCCAATGTGGGGATCCGCGGCGTTATGTGGCAGGAGATTGAGGGGAAGAAGCGCAACAGCCCCGGCAGAATGTGCTTCTCCATCTTCCATCTGGAAGATATCAACACCTCCATGATACGGCTCGCAGGCGAGTTCCGCTGGGAGATGTGCAAACGCATTCAGGGCAGCCGCTGGAACGATGTATCCGAGCGCTCCCTCACAAGCGAATACTTCGACTATATCCAGTTCTACCGCAAAAACCGCGACCTCACCGCCGAGGCCAAGGAGAAGGTCCGCACAAGTCTTCAGCGGGCCAAGAACAGCTTTAAGGAAATGTTCGTGAGAGATTACATTATCTGGATACTCTTTGAGGGAAACAACTCCCCGAGATTGAACAAGGTGGCTCGAAAGATCCTGTTCTCCTACTGTCCTTTCCCGGCCTCCAGGCTTTCCGGGCTGGCACAGAACCCTCTGTACTCGGATCTCCTGGAGCGGTATAAGATTCTGGCGGGACAGCGGGTGCACCATCTTGAGGT
>CANRMK010000091.1 GCA_947631715.1 uncultured Acetatifactor sp. | reverse complement strand
CGACACTTTCAGGCGGGACGACCTGCAGTGCCTATAGCAGAGTAAAGACCGATATCCGCTGGCTTTGTTGCGATACGGGCCGGATGCGATGCCGGCTGCTGCGGGGGCCTGGTCTGTGATAAGAGGTGAAGCGTGGTAAAGGAAGAATTTTACTATGATTCCAGAGACGGAGTCAGCAAGCTGCACGCTGTGAGATATGTGCCGGACGGCGATGAAGAGATCCGCTGTGTAGTGCAGATCGTTCACGGTATGGCGGAGTATGTGGAGCGATATGAAGAATTTGCGGGGTATCTGACTTCACATGGATTCGTGGTGACGGGCGAGGACCATATCGGGCACGGTAAAAGCGTGGGCCGGGAGGGGAAATACGGGTATTTCTGCGAACAGGATCCCGCCACGGTGCTGGTGCGCGATGTACATCGCCTGAAGAAAGCCACTCAGTCACTGTATCCTGATGTGCCGTATGTGATCCTGGGACACAGTATGGGATCTTTTATTGTCCGGAATTACATGTTCCGCTATGGCACAGGAATTTCAGGCGCTGTGCTCATGGGAACGGGCATGCCGCCCAGAAAGGTCCTTACGTTCTCCAAGGCACTGGCCGGGATACAGGGGATCATTTTGGGGTCCAGGCATGTCAGTGAGCTGATCGACAAGCTTGCTTTCGGAAAGTATAACAGTGAGATCGAGAATCCCAGGACCCGGTTCGACTGGCTTTCCAGGGACAGGGAACGCGTGGACAGATACCTTGAGGATCCTCTGTGCGGTTTTACCTTTACGGCCAACGGGTTCAGTACGCTTTTTGAATTGATCCTGCGGCTTTACCGGCAGGAAAATCTGGAGCGTGTGCCCGCGGAAATGCCTGTGCTTTTGGTTTCCGGAACTGCAGACCCGGTGGGAGATTACGGAAAAGGCGTCCGCAGGACATACGATTCCCTGCGGGCGGTAGGATTGGAAAATATACAGATGAAGCTGTACGAGGAGGGCCGGCACGAACTTCTGAACGATAGCGACAGGAATGAAGTGGCTCATGATATTTATAAGTGGATCGAGGAGACGGTGCTGCATACCGGCGAGCAGGAATAATGGACACAGGTTTGAAATTGCTGCCTTATGAGATAAGGTGGGCCAGGGAATCCGAATGGGCCTCCGCCATGAAAATGATCTGGCGGACATTTCTGGAATATGACGGAAAGGATTATACCCAGGAGGGCATACAGAATTTTTTCGACTTTATTACGGACAGTGATCTATATGCGGCTTTTCTGAGAGGCGAATATCAGATGATGGTAGCGCTGTACCGCGGGGAGATCATAGGGGCGGGATCCATCAGGAATGGGAACCATCTGTCGCTTCTGTTCGTGGAGGGGGCTTACCACCGAATGGGAGTCGGGAGCACGATTCTTCTGCGGCTTTGCGATTATCTGCAGAAAGAGGTCGGTGAGCGCTATATGTCACTGAAAGCGGCGCCATACGCGGTTGACTTTTACCGGAAGCAGGGATTCCGCATGGTCCGGCCGGAGGAAGAGCACGCGGGTATCCGGGTGACTGATATGGTAAAGGTATTTTAAAGCTGCCTTAGGCAGCAGAAAAGAGGAATCATGAAACTGTTCAATATTGACAGCCCGATCATGCAGGCGCTGGGGAAAATGGCGGATCTGATGTGGCTGAATGTACTGACTTTAATCTGCTGTATTCCCATTGTCACTGTGGGAGCGTCCCTGACGGCCATGAATTATATGGCTCTTAAGATTGTGAGGGACGAAGAATGTTATATCACTAAGGGCTTTTTTAAGTCCTTTAAGGAAAATTTCAGGCAGGCCACTGTGATCTGGCTGATTCTTGCTGTGGCTGCCATTGTGCTGATCAGTGACTTTTATGTGATATGGAGCCTGGGCTTTGACTTTAACATCGTTCTCAAGATAGCGATCGTGGTCGCGGCTGTATTTGTGGTCTTTACGGGGCTTTATGTGTTCCCGGTGCTGGCAAAGTTCGACAATACCATTAAACAGACATTCAAGAATGCGTTCCTCATGAGCATCATGCAGTTCCCCAAGACGATCCTGATGGCGGCGCTCTATGTGCTTCCGCTGTTTCTGGGATTTTTGTTCTACCAGATCATTCCGCTGGTGTTCGTATTCGGCCTGTCCGTGCCGGCATGGCTGTCGGCCAAGCTGTACAATAAGTTCTTCCAGAGGCTTGAAGACCAGATCCTTGCGGCTTCCGCCGGAGAAGAACCTGTGGACAGCGGGGACGAGCATATTTTCAGCGATACGGTGGAGGAAAGCGTGTCTGGCGGCACTGCTCCACAGTAATTGTATATTTTGACCAATATAGGCCATGCATTTTGTTCAAAATGCCTGATTTTGAAAAAAAAACGCGGGATTATAAGCAATTCATACAATAAGCATCAAAATCTTTGTGAAATAGTGGTATGGCGTTTTGAAACTGAGTTCGTTATACTGAATACAGTGTAAAGCGGCAGAACCGTTTAATACGACACATAAAAGGTCAAAATGAAAGGAGTTACTTAAACTATGGCAAGTTTATCTTTAAACAATGTCTGCAAGGTATATCCTAACGGCTTTGAAGCAGTGAAGAATTTTAACCTTGAGATCGCAGATCAGGAGTTCATCATCTTCGTAGGACCTTCCGGATGCGGTAAGTCCACCACACTTCGTATGATCGCCGGCCTGGAGGATATTTCTTCCGGTGAGCTGAAGATCGGTGACAGAGTAGTGAACGATGTTGAGCCCAAGGACAGGGATATTGCAATGGTATTCCAGAACTACGCTCTGTATCCTCATATGTCCGTGTACGATAACATGGCATTTGGACTGAAGCTGAGAAAAGTTCCCAAGGATCAGATCGACAAGATGGTAAAAGAAGCAGCTAAGATCCTTGACCTGACTCCTCTCCTTGACCGTAAGCCCAAGGCTCTGTCCGGTGGTCAGAGACAGCGTGTGGCAATGGGCCGTGCAATCGTTCGTAATCCTAAGGTGTTCCTGATGGATGAGCCTCTGTCCAACCTGGATGCAAAGCTGCGTGTGCAGATGAGAATTGAGATCGCAAAGCTGCACCAGAGACTGGGCACCACCATCATCTACGTGACACATGACCAGACCGAGGCTATGACACTGGGTACCAGGATCGTTGTTATGAAGGACGGCGTGATCCAGCAGGTTGACACTCCTCAGAATCTGTATGAGAAGCCCTGCAATCTGTTCGTGGCAGGATTCATGGGATCTCCTCAGATGAACTTCTTGGATGCAACAGTAAAGGTGGTTGGAGATATCGCTAACCTGGAGATCGCAGGACACAGCATTCCTCTTCCTCCTGCTAAGTCCAAGAAGCTGATCGATGGCGGCTACAACGGAAAGGTTGTTACTTTCGGTATCCGCCCTGAGGATGTATATGATTCTCAGATGTTCATTGAGACATCACCTCAGAGTGTATTTGATTCTACCGTTAAGGTTTACGAGCTGCTTGGTGCGGAAGTTTACCTGTACTTTGATCTGGAAGACTTCTCGATCACTGCGAGAGTTGATTCCCGTACTACCGCAAGACCTGGCGATGTCATCAAGTTTGCATTTGATGTTGAGAAAATCCACGTATTTGACAAGGAGACCGAGCAGGTTATCACAAATTAGTAAATGTGATCAGAGGGGTGCTGGTAACAGCACCCCTTTTTTATGAAAGTTATGAAAGGCCGGGTAATAATTATGATCTCAAGTCAGATTATTCAGACCAGTATCGATGAGCTGAAAGCAATTACGAAAGTGGATCTCAGCGTATATGATCTGTCGGGGGCGGTCATTGCCTCTACCACAGATAAAACGGAAATTGCCGGTGAGCTGATCAGCGGTTTTGCAGAATCTCCTGCTGACAGCCAGGTGATTGGCGCCCATCATCTGCTCAAGATTCTGGACGAGGGGGAGCTCCTCTATATACTGGTATCGAAAGGCAGCGGTGAGGATGCTTATATGGTAGGAAAGATAGCGGTATGTCAGCTCCAGAACCTTGCCATTGCATACAAAGAGCGTTTTGACAGGAACAATTTCTTCCAGAACCTGCTTTTGGATAATTTGCTGCTGGTAGACATTTATAATCGCGCCAAGAAGCTGCATATAGAGTTCTCTTCTCCCCGTGCTGTGTATTTGGTAGAGACGAAGCTGGAGAAAGACGGTATTGTGACGGAGCTGCTGAAAGGAATGTTCTCCCCGCAGGCAGGAGACTACATCACTGCAGTGGATGAGAGGAGCGTGATCCTGATCAAATCACTGGAGGCTGGCAGCGCTCATGAAAATATGATGGAGATTGCTGAAACCATCGTATCGCTTTTGAACAGTGAAGCCATGCTGAACGTCCGGGTAGCTTTCGGCACAGTTGTCCAGGAACTGAAAGATGTATCGAAGTCATACAAGGAAGCTAAAATGGCCCTGGATGTGGGGAAGATCTTTTACGCGGAGAAAAAAATTGCGGCTTACAGCACCCTGGGGATTGGCCGGCTGATCTATCAGCTGCCGGTAAATCTGTGCAAGCTGTTTATTGAAGAAATCTTCGGTGAAAATGTCCCCAGTAATCTGGACGATGAAACGCTGAATACTATTAATAAGTTCTTTGAAAACAATCTGAATGTATCGGAGACTTCCAGACAATTATTTGTCCACAGGAATACTCTGGTATACAGGATTGAGCGGATACAGCGCAGTACGGGGCTTGATCTGAGAAATTTTGATGACGCGCTGACATTCAAGATCGCTCTGATGGTGGTCAACTATATGAAGTACCTGGACAATCTGAATTATTGAGGAATTTCAAGACAACCCTCTGAATATATTAGACTATACAGCCTGCCGGGAACCGGCCTGCGGGCATAAGGCATTTTATGAGAACGGCATCTGTACAGTCTGACGGATTCAGGGGGTATTTATATGCTTTATGAAAGGAAAATCAAATATTTTGACTATTATGAAAGCGGCGTAAGAGTTTCCGGAGGGGGATTCGCAAAGCTGGAATTAAAGGATGGGAAAATGTGCCTGGATATTACGGTAAGAGGGCTCTATCCCACAGATTCCTTTTCCAGGGATGTTCTGCTGCAGAACGAGAGTGCGGAAGTTCTCTTGGGGCAGATCGACGTTCAGAACGGAAAGGGCTTTTTTCAGTACACGGCCCAGCCGGGGGCGGAGCTTAGCGAAACGGGGCTCTCCTGGCAGACGGCCAGGGAGATCAGGATTTCTATCGGAGGGAACAGGGAATTGGTCTGCCCGTTGGAGGAAGCCTCCAGAATCTGCAAAGGAGGACAGCAGGAGAATAGGCCAGCGGAGATTCCGCAGATTGTCCCGGCTGCCGGAGAAACGCAAAAGCCGGCTGAGAAATTGACAGAAAAGCCGGAAGAACAGATGCCTGCTGAGAAATTGACAGAAAAGCCAGAAGAACAGATGCCGGCAGGGGAAATGACAGAAAAGCCGAAAGAGCAGATGCCGGCAGAGAAAATGACGGAAATACCGAAAGAGCAGATGCCGGCAGAAAAAATGACAGAAGTGTCAGAAAAGCAGATAACGGCAGAAGCATCGGAATTGCCGGAGGTCAGCGCACAGAGTCTGGAGCCAGAAGAACCTCCCATAGAAGAGGTCCAGGCCAAAGAAGCATCTGCGGAAGAGCGGAAGGCCATTGAGACCATGCGTTCAGGAGTGCGTCTGGCAGAACATACAAATGAGCCTGACAGCGTGAACAGTTCCGCCTCCGATGCCTGCACCGTATTGACAAAAAAGGGAAAAGCCAGGGAAAAGCTGATGGAGGACAAGTGGCAGCAGCTTTCCGCCATTTATCCCCATGTCCGTCCATTCCGGGACAAAAGAGATTACCTGTCCATACGGCCAGCGGATTTTGTACTTTTTCCGTCTAAATATTATAAGGCAGCCAATAATAGCTTTCTCCTGCACGGCTATTATAACTATGATCATCTGATCCTGGCGCGGATGCAAAGCCGGGGAGAGCCGCAGTATTACATTGGCGTACCGGGCAATTATTATGACCGGGAAAAGCAGGTTGCTGTCATGTTCGGTTTTGAAAGCTTTGAGTGCGCATCAGAGCCTGCACAGACAGGCGATTTTGGATATTACATGATGCGGACGGAATTATAGGCGGCGCCGTTATCCTGTTTTTGCCGGAAATCAAAGCCCCTCAAGATTGAAAGGCGGGATGAAGCTGTCCTGTGCGGTACCCTCCTCCTGGAAGAAGCCTTTTTCTATGCCGATCCTCTCCGCAAAGGAGAGGATTTTTGCGTATTCCTGTTCCGTGATGGTCCGTTTCAGCTCATCGGGCAGATCGATATCTGCCGGAGGAGTATATTGGTTCATGATACTGACATATATGTCATTTCCATAGGCGGTGTGGAGGTATCTGAGAATTCTCTTGGAATCACCCGGCTGGCCCGGAAGAAGCATATGACGCACGATGACGCCCTTTTTCATCAGGCCGGAGGCAGGGTCAAGAACAGGGGGACCTGTCTGACGGAACATTTCCGCGATAGCGTCAGCAGCTTTTTCAAAATAATTCCGGGCTTTGGCATACTTTTCGGAAAGCTCGGGAGAATGGTATTTCAGATCCGGCAGATAAATGTCGATCAGTCCGTCCAGCATGCGCAGGGAGGAAACCTCCTCGTAGCTGCCAGTGTTGTATACAATGGGGACTGCAAGACCTCGCTCTTTTGCAAGATTCAGGCTGTAAGCGATCTGGGGCAGAAAGTGTCCCGGTGTGACAAGATTGATATTCGCGGCGCCCTTTTCCTGAAGCTCTAGAAAAATTTCGGAGAGCCGCTCCAAAGGAACAGCCCTGCCAAAGCCCTCAAGAGCGATAGAGCGGTTCTGACAGAAAATGCATTGCAGACTGCAGCCGGAGAAGAAAACGGTACCGGAGCCGGAACTGCCGGAAATACACGGCTCCTCCCAGAAATGCAGTGATGCCCTGGCAGCGCAAAGCTGTGCAGTCTGGCCGCAAAAGCCTTTCTGGCCATGCAGTCGGTCCGCATGACATTTCCTGGGACATAAGGTGCAGTCCCGCATCAGGTTGTCTATCATTTCCTCGGTTATTTTCATATCACTCCCATGATTCCGCCGGACGCGGTCATCACATTCTGCGGCGGAAGCCGTCAGAGGAACCTATACAAAGGCCGCACATTCTGAGGAGACGCAGCTCTGCCCGGTTGACCTGCGGCACATGAAAGGTTCTGCTTAGTGCTGCTTTGTTCCCAACCTGACACGGTTCGCAGATTTTCATTGCGCAGGGCCGGACTTCATCGCTGCAGTCATCCTCAGGAATGTACGGCTTTATTAGTTTATCGGTTTCCGGAAGTTTTGTCAAGATTTAATATCTTTTATGCTGCCGATATGTTATACTGAAATCATGATCGGAACCTGTTAAGAGACGGAAACCGTCACAGAATTAGGCCGGAAGGACATTCCGGGAAAGGAGACTTATGAACAAGAACGCATTTCGTCAATTATCCTATGGGGTTTATGTGGTGAGTACCTGGGACAAGGGGCGCGCCACCGGCTGTACCGCCAACAGCGCCATGCAGATCACATCGGAGCCTGCTTCTATCGCCGTGAGCATAAACCATGACAATTACACGAATCAGTGTATTCAGGATACCGGCAAATTTGCCATTTCCATTCTGGGGGAACATTCCAGCCCTGGCATTATCGGAACCTTTGGATTTAAAAGCGGAAAAGACAACGATAAATTTGAAGAAACAGAGCAGATTGTGAGAGGTTATATGCCGATCGTGGCAGATGCCTGCGCATATATTGTCTGCGAAGTCATCGACAAGATGGAAACGTCTACACATACAGTATTTTTAGGGAAAGTGTTGGATGCGGATATGCTCAAGGCCGATGCTCCGATGACTTATGCGTATTACCATAATGTGATCAAGGGGAAGAGCCCTAAAAATGCACCCACCTATATTGCAGAATAGAACGGCATGAACGAAACAAAAAAGGATTGTCAGGGATTGTTGTCTGTGGAAAGGCGGCTTTCCTTATCGGCCTTGTTTCGGGCCCGCAGCTCTGTAAAGAACAGCTTGAGCATGTGGCTGCATTCCTGCTCCAGGACGCCCCGGGTCACGGCGGCCTGGTGATTGAACTGCGGCATTTCCAGAATGTTTAAAATGGAACCGCCGCAGCCTGCTTTGGGATTCATGCAGCCCATGACTACTTCGGGAATGCGGGCCTGAATAATGGCGCCGGCACACATTTGGCAGGGCTCTAAGGTCACATACAATGTACATTCCTCCAGACGCCAGTCCCCCATTGCCTTGCTCGCTTTTCTGATGGCCGTGATCTCCGCATGGGAGAGAGTGCTCTTGTCCGTATTTCGTCGGTTATAGCCTCGTCCGATGACCTTTCCCTGATGGACGATCACGCAGCCGATGGGGACCTCTCCTAAGGCATAGGCTTTCTTGGCCTGTCTCAGAGCTTCCCTCATATATTTTTCATGGATGCTTCCGATCGCTGTCATGGCTTTGTCTCCTTTCTCACATTTTATCACAGACTGTCGTACCAAACAATCACAAGTTGTAATATATTGATATCTCACGTAACAGTTCAGCCTTTCTCTTGCAAGTCACGCCCGGTACTGCGGAGGTTGACTTTTTGCATTTTTGAGTTTACTATTGTTGTGATGACCGTGCGGCTGCGGCGGTGGAGGAGGGA
>CANRMK010000090.1 GCA_947631715.1 uncultured Acetatifactor sp. | reverse complement strand
AAAGCAGATCTTTTCCCTGGCCGTCAGGATCACACTCTTGAACCGCAGGCCGTTCCGGCGCAGAATGCCGATGGTGTTTTCCGCCACCGTTCCCGTTATCGTCTTTGCCGTCAGGTAAAAGAGCTTTTCCGCCATTCCCTTTCCCATCGCCTGAATGGAAGGATAGATCGTGGAGATTGTCTTTCCCACCCCGGTAGGCGCCTCCAGGAACAGCTTTCTGCCATGATAGATCGTCCGGTAGACATTCGCCGCCAGCTCTCTCTGACCCTCCCGGTAGTCAAACGGGAACGCCAGCCCCTGTATCGAATCATTCCGGAGCTTTCTCCATTCCCAGGAGTAATCCGCCCATCTGCGGTAAGAGGCGATCAGATCTCCAAACCACTGCTCCAGCTCCTGAAAGGTATATTCCTGATAAAAATAACGCACGTCTTCTGTGGGGATATGACAGTAGGTCAGCCGCACATGAATTTTGGAAAGCTTCTGCTGCAGACTGTAGATGTAGGCATAGCATTTGGCCTGCGCCAGGTGGAGGAGCAGGGGTTCTTTCAGCCTGGAAAGCTCCCGGTAGGTCCCCTTAATCTCGTCAATGGCCATTTCGCCGTCCATGGGAAAAATCCCGTCGGCCCTTCCCTCCACCGCCAGCAGATATCCCGCTGCAGGCTGAGTATACTTTAAGGATACCTCCGCCTGATAGTCCGCTCCCATCCGGCGCTGGATCATCCGATGGATCCTGCCTCCCTCCTGCATGGCATTTTCAGGGGCTCCCTGGCGGCGGTCATCAATATCGCCATGGCGCAGCACGAACTCTACCAGGCCTCTGACGGAGACGCGGACCTCTCCGCATAAATTTTCCGCGTCCATGCTGTCCGTCTCCCTGCTCTCTGCCTGCGTGTTCTCTGCGATCTTATTTTCTGTACTGCGGTCTGTCCGGCTTTCGTCCGTATTCTTCATGCTTCCCCGTATCCGTTCTCCCTCTGGTCGATCCTGTCCGAAAAGAAAACTCCCTATGTAAGATAGTACTCTATCCTGCATAGGGAGTCAATGAAAACACAATATTTAGTATTTTGGTTCAGCTTGCCTTGGCCAGTTTATTTAAAAGCGCCTCAAGATCAGCGTTGTATCCCTCATAAGATACTGTCAGCGGGCTTTTAAAATCCAGTCCGTACACCCCCAGAAACGACTTGGCATCCACTACATACCTGTTATAGGAAATGTCAATGTCGAAATCGCATCTGGATGTGACATCCACAAAGTGCTGAACCTCGTCCGGAGTTAACTGAATCGTCTTTACCATTTCCAACCATCCTTTCTGTTTTTGTTTGTAGAGACCTTTTAAATGCCTTAGGTTCTGTTGTCAATTATTATATCCGAAAAAAACGGAAAGTAAATCGTTTTCCTTGCCAAAAAATAGATGTTTTTCCTTATATTTTTGTTCATTTTTACAATTCAGAGTTCCGGCATACTCTCCGAATCATTTTTTCCAAAAAATCTGTTGCCAAATACATAAAAAAGCGGTTAAATAAGAAAGGATACAGCATATGTTAAAAGCGGCAGCGATTCAGCCAAGACCGTCCCGCAGCCAAAAGCGCATTCTCATGCAGTTTGGCTCAGACCGAGCCGGCGGCTGTTCGGTTCCGAAAACAAAGAAAGCGGAAAAGGAAAAAATATGTCAAACATTACAATTCCCCAAAATTACAAATCCCACCTGAATCTATATGAGACCCAGGTGGCCATCAAGACCGTAAAGGATTTCTTCCAGAATCTTCTGGCGGAGCGCCTGCACCTGCTGCGGGTATCGGCTCCTCTCTTTGTGGATCCTCTTTCCGGCCTCAACGATAACCTGAACGGCGTGGAGCGCCCGGTGACTTTCGATATCAAATATCAGGAGGGCCAGGAGGGCGAGATTGTTCAGTCCCTGGCGAAGTGGAAGCGCTATGCTCTGAAAAAATACGGCTTCTCTGTGGGAGAGGGCCTTTACACGGACATGAGCGCCATCCGCCGGGATGAACTTGCCGACAATATCCACTCCATTTATGTGGACCAGTGGGACTGGGAAAAGATCATCGCCCGGGAGGACCGGACGCTGGACACCTTGAAGGAAACTGTCCACACCGTCTACAGCGTTCTCCGCAAGACGGAAAAGTACCTTGCCATCGAGTATGATTACATAGAAGAAATTCTGCCCCACGATATCTTCTTTATCACGACCTCCGAGCTGGAGGAAATGTTCCCGGACTACACCCCCAGGGAACGGGAGTATTATATCGCCAAGGCCAAGGGCGCTGTCTGCGTGATGCAGATCGGCGACAAGCTGGAAAACGGCGAGCCCCACGACGGCCGGGCGCCGGACTATGACGACTGGGCGCTGAATGCGGATATCATCGTGTATTATCCCGTGCTGGACATTGCCCTGGAGCTTTCCAGTATGGGCATCCGGGTAGACGAGAAATCCCTGGCGGAGCAGCTGGAAAAGGCGGGCTGTCCTGAGCGGGCTCAGCTGCCTTTCCACAAGGCAGTGCTGGCAGGAGAACTTCCCTACACCATCGGCGGCGGCATCGGCCAATCCCGGATCTGTATGTTCTTCCTGCGCAAGGCCCACATCGGCGAGGTGCAATGCTCCCTGTGGCCGGAAGAGGTCATGAAAGAAGCGGAGAAAAAGGGTCTGCAGCTTTTATAAGCTGCAGGCCCTTTTTTCTAAAACGGCGGCAGACCGGGGCAAAAACAGGTCAGCCATTAGGAACTCCTTTTTTCTTCCCCCACCGCAGATAAAAATAAGCCACCTCCATGACACAGCAGGCCGTCCAGCCCACCGGGTAGCTGAAGCCCACAAGACGGGGTGTATTGCTGATATAGCGCGTGAGTATGAACAGATAGACCTGGCGCACCGCCACAAAGTTCAACAGCATGATGATCATGGGGCCGGCGGAATCTCCCCGTCCTCTCAGCGCTCCCGCCAGGGTATGATTGATACAGTTAAAGAGCAGGAAGAACACATTGGTCTGCAGAAAAAGCACCCCGTATCGGATCACTTCCCCATCGTCCGTGAAAATTCCGTTGGCAGGGGCTGCAAAGAAGAACAGGAGCGCAGCGGTCACAGCCGTGATCCCCACCGTCAGCGCCATAGTCTGCACCGTCCCTTTGTTGACCCGGTCATTCTTGCCGGCCCCCACATTCTGACCCACGAAAGTAGTGGCCGCCTGGGCCATGCTCTGCATGGGAAGCATGATAAAGGTATCCAGCTTGTTATAGCAGCTCCACCCCGCCATGCACGCAGAGCCGAAGCTGTTGATATAGGACTGGACGAACACATTGGAAAAGGCCGTGACCACGGACTGCACGCCCGCCGGCAGACCGATCATAAAGATCTGTTTCAGAACAGGCAGATCGCACTTTAAATCTCTCCAGGTCAGGCGGTATACCTCTTTACTCCGGGTCAGCAGCACCAGGATCATGGCCGCCGAGATAAACTGCGCGATAATGGTGGCATAGGCCACTCCGGCGATGCCCGCGTGAAAAACGATCACGAACAGAAGATCCAGCGCCGCATTCACCACACTGGTAAAGATCAGGAACAAAAGCGGCCTGCGGGTATCGCCCACAGCCCGGAGGATCCCGCTTCCCATGTTGTACACCAGAAGTCCCAGCATCCCCATAAAATAAATCCTCAAATACACAGTAGCCGCATCCATCACGTCCTCCGGCGTGGACATGAAGATCAGCATGGGATGCACCAGAAGAATGCCGATGAACGTAAACAGCACGCCGCACACGAAAGTCACGAACATGGTCGTCTCCACCGCCGTATGCAGGCGTCCATTCTCTTTCGCCCCATAATAGCGGCTGATCACGACACCGGCTCCCGTGGAGACGCCGTTAAAGAAGAACACCAGCATATTGACGATCATGGTGGTGGATCCCACCGCGGCAAGCGCCTCTTTTCCCACAAAATTTCCCACCACCAGCGAGTCCACCGTATTGTACATCATCTGAAAGAGGTTACCGATGATCAGCGGAACGGAAAACTGAATCAGCAGCCAGACGATATTTCCCTCCGTCATATCCTTGACAGATGTTTTTTCATTGACACCCATGGTGCATCCTCCTGTTGTTCCTTACTTTCCGGTAGGTATATAGGGTCTTAAAACTCCTGCCACATTGCTGATGGGCATGGTCTGGAGCCATATGTGGCCCGGTCCGGTGATCACGGTATTAAAGAGCCCTTCCCCGCCAAAAAGCACGTTTTTCGCCCCCGACACCGCCTGTATGTCAATCTGGCAGCCCGCCGTCATAGCGGCAAGATGTCCCGTATCCACCAGAATCTGCTGGCCCGCCGCCAGTTCATATTCCACCACATGACCGTCAAATTCCGCAAAGACAATACCGCTTCCGCTGACCTTCTGCATGATAAAGCCCTCTCCTCCGAACAGGCCCGCCCCTACCTTTTTCCGAAAGTGCATTGACAGTTCCACACCGCTCTCCCCGGCGAGAAAAGCGCTCTTCTGAAAGATCACCTCCCTGCCCGGAGCAATCTCGAACGGCTTTATGGAACCCGGGAAGCTGGATGCAAAGGCGATCAGTCCCTGGCCGCCCTCCGCAGTGTAGATATTCTGAAACATGCGCTCTCCAGCCAGCGCTCTTCCCAGCGCTTTCCCGATTCCTCCGTTGGTCGTTGTCTCCATCTTCATGTTAGGTGACATCCAGGACATGGATCCCCCTCGTTGATCATCCTCTCTCCCGCCTCCAGATAACAGATCACAACCGGCAGTGTCTCTCCCTGAATCTCATACCTCATAAACTTTTCCTCCTTTTTCATGATTTGTAAACAACAAGTCAGCAAGACCGACTCTTAAATGATATGATCGCTGTCCGCGTTTCGTCCGCCTGCTCTGCATGGGGCTTACAGCATTGTGATATTACCGATCGCCCTGATCCCTCGGACTGTAGACCGTGAACTTCTCATTTTCCAGCGCCGGCTCATAACCGTATTTCTCCAGGAAATCCGCCAGCAGCCGCCACTTTTCATCCTGCTCTATCTTTTTGATGCGGTCCTGCGGAAGTCCCAGCGCCTCCAGGGCATCCGGCCCCTCCTGCCGACAGAGCAGATAGGTATTTTCCACTATCACGAGCGGCGCTGTGGATTCCTCCTTTTTTACAGCCAGCTCTACGCTCTCCATGCTCTTCTCCATTCGGGCTCTGCTGTAGGAATCCAGGCTGCACCAGGGATTGAACGCAGCCGGGAGCTGCAGATAATAGGACAGCGCCGGAATATCCCCGTACAGGATCGCCTCCCGGCCCTGCATGTCCTGTTCCTCTATCCAGGCGCTTGCCTCAGTCAGCCACCGCGCCTTGTCCTCACTCATGCGGATCCCCTTAAGTACCTCATTGTTCTCCACATGGCTCTCCGCCTCCCTTACGCCGGTGGCTTCCGCAAATACGAACACTGCTCCGAAACTCCCGAACTGGAACAGGCACATGAGCAAAAATGCCAGAAGCAGCCCCTTTGCGGGAAGCACCGAGAAAACCAGCTTCCCAAAGCCTCCCTTTCTTACATTTCCCACAAAGCGCCAGCACTGCCAGAAGACAAACGGCGCCGCCAGAAAGAGATTGTTCAGGCTTGGGTAGATTCCATTGTTGCTGCCGATAGATGTGAGCAGCGCCAGAAGCAGTACAATGCCGGAAATCAGCTTTTCTCCTATGGGCGCTTTGGGGTGCAGGATCCTTACCGCGGCGAGGAACATAGTCAGCATCAGAAACAGGATCCCGGGCCCGTAAATAGAGGCATAGGAGTAGAACTCAAGAGTACAGAACCTCCTGAAATACAGCCAGCAGAGTATGGCCGCTCCCAGGACTCCGGCCGCTGCATGCCCGAAAGCCCCCAGGACTTTCCGCACCCCGGGTCGCTGTGCTCCGGATCTCCTGCACAGCCTGTTCAGGATCCACCCGGCCACCGAAAATACTACTGTTGCAGCCGCTAAGATCACACAGATCCTCACGACCCAGTAGAGGTATTCCACATATGTGTAGAACAGACTATAGAGCATGGCGCCTGCCTTGTAGTCCGATGCGTTGTCCGTCATGGCAAACAGCTGTCCGATCCCGGCCGCATAATTTTGAATGCCGTACCTTGCGTGAATGTCTGTGAAAAGCACCGCCAGCGCCGCCAGATACCCAAGCAGGCACCAGAGCGTATGACGTCCCGTTCTTTTCCAGAAGCTCTCCGGCGGCTTCTTCACATCCGACTTGCGGATCTGCCATTCCAGAATCACATCATAGGCCCAGACCGCCAGGATCAGTGCAGCCTCCGGCAAATTGGAAAAGCGCACCAGCACATTGGCTCCCAGGCAGATTCCGGCGCCGAAAAGGCACCATTTCCTTTCCCGGATCAGCCCCAGATAGAGCAGGATCGCGCAGAAAGTCAGCAGCACATAGGTCAGGTAATCGTACAGCTTCGCCGTAGGGCACCAGCACAGGCTCAGTGCCGTCATCTCCCCCAGGAATCCTATCCAAGCCGGAATCTTCAGCACTCTGGTACAGAAAAAAAAGCCTGCCAGCGCCGCCAGGCTCACGAACAGTCCCGTATACAGGTTCATTCCCAACAGGGTGCCGCCGTTCGGAAGCCCTGCCAGGAAATGCCCCACCACGTTGGAAAGATAGGTAGAATAAAGCCACATGGGATCCATGTGATCCGTTCCCATATACTGAAAATTGGCATAATTATAGCCGGTGTCCATCAGATCCAGTCCCCAGTTAAAATGGCGCAGGGGATAGAACGCCAGCACCACCACAAAAATGTTTTCCAGCGCCGTCTTCAGCACTTCTTTCTTCCGGCTAACATCTTCTGCCCGCCCGCTCTCTTTCGCCTGATCTGTCCATGGTGCCCTCTTTTGATCCTTTCCCGGGTCGTTTTTTTCTGCTTTCATCTCTATACCCCTTGCGTGCTTTCTCACGCATTCCTATCGGAATTTCTTTTTTATGACAGACCGCCAGATCTGGCATTTCCCTTTTGATAGTAAACTGTCAAGTCTGACATTACCCTTTCTACAACAGACCGTCATGCTGGCATTCCCCTTTGATAGTAGACTGTCAAATCTGACATTGCCCTTTCTACAACAAACCGCCACAGGCGCGGGCCCGTCACCTGAACCACTCGTCCACTCTCAGCACCATCTGCTTCAGCCGCCTGTACGGAGCCGTCAGGCTAAGCGCCCAATCCAGCCCCCGCACCAGAAGCGTGCGAAGCATTTCTATCAGGATTCCCGCGGAAAATACACAGATTACCGCAGCCGCCGTGCCCAGAAGAAGCGTTCCCAGGACCGTTATGCCGCCGCCCGCCGATCCGCTTTCCGCAAGCTCTATCGCAGCGCGGACCTGGTCCGCCCCAAGCCACTTCTGCCAGGAATAGCGCAGCCCCAGGTTTTCATGAAGCAGATATACGCCCAGCGTATACGGGGAGATCCTGCATACAAAGGCGGCAAACCGCCCCGTCACTTTCAGCCTGCGGAAAGCCCCGAACAGGCCTGCCGCCGCCAAAAACGGCAGGATATGATTGTACTCCAGGCACATTGTCAGCATCCTCCCCAGGCTTCCCCGGGAAAGCCAGATCTGGCGCAGGGCAAGAGTCCCTCCGAAGATCCCCAGGCAGCACAGCACATAAAGAGCCGCCCCGCGCCCCTTTTTCTCTAAAAACGGCACCCCGAACCGCCTCACATAGGCCGCCGCCGCAAACACGCACAGATACCAAAGACAGTCATAGCCCTGGCCGTCCGTTTCCAGCCGCACCGGCAGCAGACTCTTCTGAACGCTGAATACAAAGAACAGAATGAGCACAGCCGCCTGCATCGCCTGCTTCGGCATTCTCTTCAGCGCCTCTCCTATCAGAGGAAGCAGCACATAGAGGAAAATATAGGCCGTCATGAACCAATAATGGTTCATGGAGACCGGAAAGAACAGCGTCAGCAGAAAATGAGTGTCAAAGGCCGTCTCTTCCATAACGCCCGTTATGGCTCCCATAAGCCCCACAGCCACCGAGTACATCCACACCTGCAGCCAGAGCCGGATCAGGCGGCTCAGCTTAAAAGAAGACGTACACAGAAAGTATCCGCTGATAAACATATACACGTTCACCGCCACCACACAGAAGCTTTCCAACAGCCATGCGGCCGCCTCTGCAGGCGATAGGCCCGGCTCGGTCAGCTCCGCCAGCAGATTCCCCTTTCCCAGATAATGCAGGACGATCACCATCATCATGGCGGCGCACCGCAGAAGCTCCAGGTTCGCCTGACGGCCGGCAGTCATCCCGGCGCCTGTGCCAGGACTTTTCAGAGCAGATATATTTGTAGATCTTTCTTCCGGCATACCCATCTCCATTCCAAGCGAATGCATTCGCTTTGCCTGATTTGCGTTCCCTATGCTTCCCGCATTTTATATTCCGTATCCTCATCGATCATCTGAAGCATCAGGTCGGCAAAATAGGGATCGAACTGTTTTCCCCGAAGCCTCTCGAACTCTTCCCGCACATGGGACTGAGGCAGCACATCCCGGTAACTTCTCTTGGAGGTCATGGCGTCGTATGCGTCCGCCACCCCGATGACCCGGGCCACCACCGGAATCTGTTCCCCTGCCAGACCGTCCGGATAGCCGCTTCCGTCATACCTCTCATGATGCCACCTGGCCCCCACCTCAATGCCGGGAATCTCCTCCGATATATTCTTCAAGATCTTAGCCCCGATGACCGGGTGC
>CANRMK010000089.1 GCA_947631715.1 uncultured Acetatifactor sp. | reverse complement strand
GAGAAGTGCGATACCCTGATCATCGGCGGCGGCATGGCTTATACTTTCCTGAAAGCCCAGGGCATGGAAGTGGGCAATTCCCTTGTGGACGATGAGAAGATCGGCTACTGTAAGGAAATGATGGAAAAGGCAGAGAAGCTGGGCAAGAAGCTGCTTCTTCCCATCGACACTACCATCGCAAAGAGCTTCCCCGATCCTATCGACGGGCCGGTGGAGATTTCCTATGTAGATGCTGACAAGATCCCCGCAGATATGGAGGGACTTGATATCGGACCTAAGACCCAGGCACTCTTTGCAGACGCGGTGAAGTCGGCGAAGACCGTTGTGTGGAACGGGCCTATGGGCGTGTTCGAAAATCCTACTCTGGCAGCAGGCACCGTTGCTGTGGCCAAGGCCCTTGCAGAGACTGATGCCACCACGATTATCGGCGGCGGCGATTCCGCAGCGGCAGTGAACCAGCTGGGCTTCGGTGACAAGATGACCCATATTTCCACCGGCGGCGGCGCGTCCTTGGAATTCCTGGAGGGCAAGGTACTTCCCGGCGTTGCGGCAGCAGACGACAAGTAAACCATGCAATCCAACCAGCAACGCCGTGAGTTGCGGCAGCAGACGACAAGTAAACCATGCAATCCGACCAGCAACGCCGTGAGTTGCGGATCCATCTTTTAATTGCAGGTGTTGTGCTGATCAGAAAGCCGGAACCTGAATCGCAGTAAAAGGAGAAAAGAAATGGCAAGAAAAAAGATCATAGCCGGAAACTGGAAGATGAATATGACTCCCAGCCAGGCTGTAAATTTAATTGAGACCTTAAAGCCCCTTGTAAAGAATGATGATGTGGACGTGGTCTTCTGTGTGCCCGCCATTGATATCATTCCCGCCGTGGAGGCTGCAAAGGGGACCAACATTCAGATCGGTGCGGAGAATATGTATTTTGAGGAGAAAGGCGCTTACACTGGCGAGATCTCTCCCGACATGCTCACCGACGCAGGCGTAAAGTACGTCATCATCGGTCATTCCGAGCGCAGAGAGTATTTTGCCGAGACCAATGAGACCGTGAATCAGAAAGTCCTCAAGGCATTTGAGCACGGCCTGACCCCCATTATCTGCTGCGGCGAGACCCTGACGCAGAGAGAGCAGGGCGTTACCATCGACTTTATCCGCCAGCAGATCAAGGTCGCTTTCCTGAACGTGACTGCAGAGCAGGCGGCCAGGGCTGTCATCGCCTATGAGCCCATCTGGGCCATCGGCACGGGCAAGGTGGCTACCACGGAACAGGCCCAGGAGGTCTGCAAGGCGATCCGTGACTGCATCGCGGAAATCTATGACGATGCCACCGCGGCTGCGATCCGTATCCAGTACGGCGGCAGCGTGTCCGCCTCCAGCGCACCGGAGCTGTTCGCACAGCCCGATATCGACGGCGGCCTGGTGGGCGGCGCGTCCTTAAAGCCCGATTTCGGCCAGATCGTAAATTACAATAAGTAAGATCCGGGAGCTTTTTCCCGGTAAAGACCGGCATTCCAATTTCGATGGGATCCGGTTTTCAGAACATAGAAATGGAGGAGAACAATCATGCAAAAGTATTTCTGTAATCCCTGCGGCTACACCTATGATCCCGAAAAGGGAGATCCCGAGCACGGCATCGCACCCGGAACGGCATTTGAGGATCTGCCGGACGATTGGGTATGCCCCGTATGCGGGATCGATAAGAGCATGTTCCAGCCCTGCATCGAGAACTATAACTAAAAAGCGGCTACAGGAAACCGGCGGTCTTGTGACTGCCGGTTTTTTTGTATCTGCATATTGTAATTGTACCGTAAAACATGTAAAATAAAAGCAGTATTATGTAATATGTTTTTTTATGACGCGGCCGTGAAAGGATTTGAGATGTTAAACTCTAATATTACTCAGTACAGGAGCGACCCAAAAGAGGATTTCCAGATCTATTACGGAATGGCTTCTATCAAGAATGATTATGCGATCGCCAACGGAGACGAACGCCTTTATCATCTGCTGGGAAAGAAAGCCCGGTATAAGATACCGGAGCTGCTGCATCCGGAGGACGTGCCGGACTTCCTGGAAGCGGTGGAGCGCCTGGCGGAAGGTCCGCAGGGGCTTGTGGCCAGGCTGATGTGCGAGAACGACAAATACCGGTGCATGTACATGCTGCTTAAGGAAAACGGGCATGAGATAGACGGCTTCCGTTCTTTTGACATTGAAATGTATGAGATCATGTCCATGATGAACCGGTATCAGAACTACGCCGGCCTGGTAAGCAAGTACCGCGGCTTTATGACGCTGTATCCGGGCCTGTTCATGGAATATGAGTACAGGACGGACATGCTGCAGTGGTATGAATACTATGATATGATCAGCATTCCGGTGTGCAGGGAAAAGCTGGAGGACGCTTACAGCAGGGTCACAGGGGCTGAAAACATCGCTCCGGAGCAGAAAGCGGAGTTTGAGATCTTTTACGAGACCATTCGCCAGGGGCGGGATTCTTTTAAGCTGGAGCTGGATGCCGTAACGCTGAATCCGGAAATGAGCGGGACCCGGTATGAGGTCAAGTGCCGCATGATGTATCAGAACGATGAGCGGGAGAAGCTTCTGGGGATTGCATCGGTCATAAGCGGGGAGCTTCCCAAGTCGAACTATTACATGTCGGAAACAGCCATTGACCCGGGGACGGGACTTTTGAACAAGCGGGCCATCAATGAGTACGCCATAGAAAAGATACAGGGGAGTACCGGGGGACTGTATCTGGCCATTATCGATGTGGACGATTTCAAGCGGATCAATGACGGCTTCGGCCATATGTTCGGAGACGAGGTGCTTTCAAAGGTCGCTGAGATCATAAGGAGCATCCTGACAGGACGGGGCATGGCGGGCCGGTTCGGCGGGGACGAGTTCATGCTCGTGTTTGAGAATGTGGATTCGGAGGAGACGCTCCGGCGCATGCTGTCCACCATATCAAAGCACGTGAAATGGGCGTTCGTGGACGAGAAGCAGCTTTCAATCAGCCTCTCAATCGGCGTTTCCAAATTCCCGGAGGACGGCGCTACATACGAAGACCTCTTTATGAAAGCTGACAAATGCTTATATATCGCAAAGGCGAAAGGGAAAGACCGCTATATCATTTATAATGAGGAGAAGCACGGAAATATTGTGAATGAAGAGGATTCCGTGCGCAGCATCGGCCTGAAAGCGACGGACACCAGCGAGAAGAAATGCAGTGTGCTCATGGACCTGGTGCTGGAGCTGCACAGGAGCGGAATGGAAGCGGTGCCGGACGTGATGAAGCAGATGCAGGCGTATTTCGATATTGACGGGATCGCGGTCTACGGCGGCAGCCATATGGAGCGGCTCGTGTCCGCGGGCAGATACCTCAATCCCATTCAGAATTACGACTGTGTTTTTCAGCAGGAATACAGGGACTTTTTCGATGAGGACGGCTACTATATAGAGAGCGGGATCTTTTGCCTGGAACAGCGGATGCCGAGGGCTTTTGAGCTGAACAGGGCTCAGGAGATAGAGGAATTCATGCAGTTTTTGGCAGTGGGGGAGAACGGCGTGCCGAAAGCGCTCGTGTCTTTCGATTTCTTTAACCGCCGGCCGAAGATCAGCGCCATTGACATCGGCATGATGAAGACAGTGGGAAGACTGCTGGCGGAAGTGGCTGCGGAAAGGCAGCGGGAGAAAGGGGCCTGCAATGATCTTTAAGTGTAAGAACTGCGGTGGAAATACAGTGTACAGTCCGGAAAAGCGCATGATGTACTGTCCTTTCTGCGACAGCACGGAGAGCCATGAGCGCACGGACGAGAGGTCGGACGATCTGACGATCTGCCCCAACTGCGGCGGCGAGGTAAAGGTGGAGGAGCACACCTCCGCCACAAAATGCCCCAGCTGCGACTGTTACCTGATCTTTGACGAACGGGTGGAGGGAGAGTACGCGCCAGGCAGGATCATTCCGTTCCAGATGGGCAAGGAGGTCTGCAAGAAAGTCCTCCGGGACAAATTCTCCAAAATGAGGTTCGCGCCCACAGACTTTCTCTCGGAGGCAAAGCTCAATGAGATAGAGGGAGTGTATGTGCCGTTCTGGTTCTTTGATTACGATACCCACTGGGATTTTCAGGGAGAGGGCACTAAGGTCAGAAGCTGGAACAGCGGGGATACCGCTTATACGGAGACCTCTTACTATGATGTGGCGAGAGATATAGATATCCGCTTCCAGGGGATTCCTGCGGACGCATCTGTGAAGATGCCGGACGATGTGATGGATCTGCTCGCCCCGTACGGCTATGAGCAGATGACGGAATTCCGCCCTGAATATATGTCGGGATTTTATGCCGAAAAGTACAATATGCCGGCCGGAGAGCTGGAGCTCCGCGCCAAGGATACCATGCGGGAGGATACGGAACAGATCCTGAGGAACAGCTATTCCGAATACAGCTCCATGAGGACAATCCGCCGGGAAATGCAGCTTAGGGGAAGCAGCTCCTCTTACGGGCTTCTGCCGGTCTGGAGATACCAGTACCGGTACGAGGGCCGGGAATATCCCTTTTATGTGAACGGCCAGACCGGAAAGATCGTGGGGGAGGTGCCTGTCTCCAAAAAGAAAGTATGGGCGTACACAGGGACGCTCTGGGGCTGTCTGACAGGTATCCTGGTATTGATCCAGCTGATCGGAATGTCATTATAACGGCCGTTATTAAATAAGAGACGAGCCGGAGCTTATCCGAATGCCTGTCCGGGGGGCTTTTTTTCGGTGGCAGTTGATCTTTTTGGCGGCAGAATGAGAGGAAAGATGGATTACGCAAAAGAAGCAAAAAAACAGTATTTTAAATATTTCTGTGTGTGGTTTGTGATCCTGGGAGTTTTGGTGGCGCTGTATGGGGCCCGCATGCTTTTCTTTTCGTCCGGCAGGGAGCGGCAGAACGATCAGGCGCCTGCAGAGAGAGTCTATGACTATGCGGACGTCCTGACGGACCAGCAGGAGGAGGAGCTGCGGGAAAAGATCGCCCGGGCGGAGAAGAAGCTTTCCATGGACGTTGTAATCGTGACATTCAGCCAGTCGGTGGAGGGGAGCGGCCTGCAGCCTGTGGAGCTGGACCGGACCTATCAGCTGAGCTCTTCCTGGTGGGATACCAACATGCAGAATCTGGCCGATGACTTCTGGGACCGGAACGGGTACGGCTATAACAGGGATTTTGAGGGGGACGGGGTCCTGCTGCTGCACAACTGGTATGCGGGACAGAACGGGGAACATCTGTCCACCAGCGGCAGGGCGGAGCAGAAGCTTGACAGCGGCGAGATCGACAGGATCCTGGACACCGTGGACCGGTATTACGATACGGATCCGTTCAGAGCCTACTCGGAGTTCATAGATTCGCTGAAGCCTTACCTAGGGAGAGGAGAGGCTCCGATCCCCTGGCTGCTCGTGGTGATCGTGCCTGTGATCGTGGCGGCCGTCTATGCGGCGCACAATCTGCGGAAAGAGAAAGCGCAGGATACCACCACTGCCAATACCTACTTAGCCAGCGGGAAGCCGGTGATCAACAATAGACGGGATGCCTTTATCCGGAAATCGGTGATCACAAGGCATATTCAAACCAACAGCGGCGGCAGCGGAGGACACAGCAGCGGCGGAGGAGGACACCATACCAGCAGCAGCGGCGCAAGCCACGGCGGCGGCAGCCATAGGCATTAAGGACCAAATAAAAGGAAGAAACTAAGAAAGATAAAAAGATAAAAAATAAAAAGATAAAAAAGAGCGCCTGTAGAGGTCAGGCGCTCTTTTTACTGTTTCTATCTTTCAAATAAAAATATTTCAAATACAAAAATCAGGCCATCTGGTTTACCGCCTTGCTGATGCGGGAAACCTTGCGGGCAGCGTTGTTCTTGTGATAAACGCCCTTGCTGCATGCCATCTCTATCGTCTTGGTAGCGGCTGCGAGTGCAGCCTTTGCAGCTTCCTTGTCATTGGATTCGATAGCAGCGTAAACCTTTTTGATCGCGGTCTTCACACGGGATCTTACAGCCTTATTTCTGTCAGCTCTTGCGCGGTTTACCAAGATTCTCTTCTTTGCAGATTTAATGTTAGCCAAGCTCTACACCTCCATCCTCTATAGGTCTTATCAGGTCAAATACCAGTTATGCCTCAGTCAGACACGGGGAACCAAGGCAAACATACTATTGTAGTTTAGTCAATAATTGAAAGTTTGTCAATACATATTCTAACATTTTTTGAGAAAACTAGTAACGATCCTGTATCGAAAAACGGATTCAAAAGGGAAATGTACAAGAGGCTTGAGAGGGACAATGGGAAATTTTCAGGTGAGGACGGACCTGGCGCTGGAAGCCAGGGAGAGCGTGAACAGGACGGAGGGCGAGCTCAGGGGAGTACGGGTGGAAGAGTACTACAGGGAGCAGGAAGATGTCAAGGTGACAAAGGTAATGATCGACACGAAGAATGCGGCCAAAGCCATGGGGAAACCTGTGGGCACTTATGTGACTATGGAGGCGCCCGCCATGGTGGAGCCGGACGAGGATTATCACAGGGAGATATCGGAGTGTCTGGCTAAGGAGCTGTTGGAGATTCTTCCTCCAAGGGAGGGAGAACAGTCCGTGCTGGTGGTCGGTCTCGGGAACCGGGAAGTGACGGCGGATTCCCTGGGCCCTCAGGCAGTGGACAATCTTCTGATCACCCGGCATATCGTAAAGGAATACGGCGCCGCGGCCTATAACTGCGACAGAATGAACCTGGTCAGCGCCCTGGAGCCCGGCGTGATGGCGAAGACCGGAATGGAGACGGCGGAGATCGTAAAGGGCGTGGTGAAGGAGACATCGCCCGATGCCCTGATCGTCATTGACGCCTTGGCCGCCCGGAGCATTCGACGGCTGAACCGGACGATCCAGATCACGAACACGGGGATCCAGCCGGGCTCCGGTGTGGGAAACCACAGGAATGCCCTGACGGAGGAAAGCCTGGGCGTGCCCGTGGTGGCCATCGGTATTCCCACTGTGGTGGACGCGGCCACCATCGTATCCGATGCCCTGGAGAAAATGCTGGAGGGCAGGGAGCGGGCCGACGCGGCGGAATATGTGGGCAGACAGGAGCTGAATTTTCCCGAACTGAACAATATGTATATGACAGGAAAGGACATTGACGCAGTCATAAAGAGAGTCAGCTTTACCGTTTCGGAGGGAATTAATATTGCCCTGGAGGTGCATGGACAGGAGGAGGGGCACATATAATAAAAGGAGGCTGTAAGGAGCTCGCGCCGGAGGACGGATCCCGGGGCGGCGGTCGGGAAAGGAAGTGCTTGGCCGTAAACAGAGAATCGATCGCAGACCGCCTGAAAGGGAAGATTGCGGCTGTGGGGTTTATTTTGCTGGGTTTACAGGTGATGGCGGACGGATGCAGCGCCCGGCAGGAGAATCCGGTTCAGAGCCCAGGCACACTCCCATATACGATGGCAAGGGAATTTGCAGGCACAGCAGGGGAGCACTTGAGCGTACTTTTCATGCCAATCCTGGGCCTTGCGCAGGAAAAGAGCGGGCACAGGACGTTCTGGCTCTTGCAGGAGCAGGTGGAGAGCATGCTCCCTTTTTACGGATTTGCGGAGGGCGAGCGGGGCGGACAGGATAGCGGAGAGAAGCTCTCGATTCAGGAGGTGCTTAAGGAGGAGGCTGTGGAGGGAAGCGCAGCTTTGCCCGAGGAATCCCCGCAGGAAAGCCTTAGCTCCGGGGAGACTGACGCAAGGGCGCAGGAGGAGCTTTCAGAGCTTCTTCAGACGGAAAATGAGGCCGCCATACTGCAGCAGAGCATAGAGGACCCGCTGCGGGAATTTATCCCCCATGTGCGGCAGGCGCAGGTGGATCTTACTGCTTTAGAAGATTATGAAACACTGGTAAAGGAATTTTATACCATCGATGGGAATACGATGGCGGGCAGCAATCAGCTTGACGCCGCTAAGATGGCGGCAAAGGATCTTTCAATCTCTAAGGACGATCCCGGCCCCCAGATTTTGATCTATCACACACATTCCCAGGAGGGCTTCTCCGATTCCGTGGAGGGAGACGATTCCACTACGATCCAGGGAGTGGGGGAGCATCTAGCGCAGATCCTCAGGGATACATACGGTTATCAGGTCCTCCATCACACCGGAGAATATGATGTAGAAAGCAGGGATAACGCATACGGTAAGGCGCTTCCTGCCATTGAGCAGGTGCTGGCGGAGAATCCGTCCATCAAGGTGGTGATCGACCTGCACCGGGATCAGGTGCCGGAGAGCACCAGGCTTTCGGTGGATCTGGACGGCCGCCCTACTGCCAGGTTCATGTTCTTTAACGGTCTCAGCCGGACGAAGACAACGGGGGATATCGCCTATCTGTACAATGAAAATCAGGATGACAATCTGGCCTTTTCCTTTCAGATGCAGAAAGCGGCGGCGGAATATTATCCGGGCCTCACCCGCAAGATCTATCTGAAAGGCTACCGCTATAACATGCACCTGAAGCCCAGGAGCCTGCTGATCGAGCTGGGCGCCCAGAACAATACGCTTGAGGAGGCCATGAACGCCTGCGATCCCCTGGCCCATATATTGGATATGGTGCTATCCGGTGCGGATTAAAATGGGCTGTTACGAAACGGAGGAATAGTTCAGACATTCTCCTGCGAGTCACGCCCGGTACTGCCGATGTTCTCCCGGCAGACGCGCTTCCGCTCGGTTCCGCACGTAACGG
>CANRMK010000088.1 GCA_947631715.1 uncultured Acetatifactor sp. | reverse complement strand
TGGAAAGGGGGAAATCCGGGGTGGCGGCAGGCAGCGCAGACGGGGTGGGAAGAACCGTTCCGGATACCGCTTTCTGCCCTGAAATCCCGCAAGATGACAGTATTGCAATTAAAAATGACAGAAGTGTCATGACAAAAAGGGATTTATGGAACCTGTGTTTTTTCTTCATGAGCTCTCCTTTTGGACAGATATCTGCCTCATACAACGTATCATAGTCCATTTTCTTTATTTGTCAACTTGTGATTTTTCTGCGTTTCGATTATAATAGTGGGAGAAGACGCTTTTGCGTTTATGACGCAGCAGATACAAAGACGGCGTGCGCCGATCCAGAGGAAGCGGCGGCGCCAGGTGTTTTGACGATATGTTAGGAATATGGGGACACGGAGGATGGAGCATAGAATGTTCAATATAAATTATGACAGAAAACCGTATCCTTTGGGAGCCCACCCGGAGGCTGAGGGCATCAGATTTGCGTTCGTATCCAGACAGAAGCCGTGCGGGATCCTGCTGTTCGACAGGAAGACGGGCAGGAAAGTGGACAGGCTTCCCTTTGGAGAGGAAGAGCGGGTAGGGAATATCTATTGTAAATATGTTCCCGGCCTGAATCCCGCAGAGATCACATACCAGTTTTACTGTGGTGACCGCATCCTGCCTGACATGCGGGCCAGGGTATTCCCGGGCAGGGCGGCCTATGGGAAAGAAAGGCCTGTGGAAAAGCTGAAAGCAGGCTTCCTCACATCGGATTTTGACTGGGGCGGGGACCGTTGTCCCAGGATTCCCTATGACAGGGCTCTGGTATACTGTATGCATGTGAGAGGATTTACCAGGCACAGCTCATCCGGCGTGAAGAACCGGGGGACGTTCGCAGGAATCGCGGAGAAAGTCCCCTATCTGAAAGAAATCGGCGTTACGACCCTGGAGTTGCAGCCGGCCTATGAATTTACAGAGCTTCAGACAGGGGAGGAGCTGCAGGATGGGATAGACCGGGAGGCGGGGGCTGGCCTGTGGCCGAAAAGGCTCAACTACTGGGGCTACAAGAGGGGCTTTTACTATGCGCCGAAAGCGGCCTATGCGGGCGGAGAAGACCCGACGGTGGAATTCAAGGAGCTGGTGAAGACCCTCCATGCCAACGGAATGGAGCTGGTGATGCAGATGTATTTTCCGGCCGAGGTAAAGCGGAATGAGATTCCGGAGATCCTGCGCTTCTGGGTGTTAGAGTACCATGTGGACGGCTTTCATCTGCTTGGGGAGGACATGCCGGCGGAGGATCTGGCCCAGGATGATGCCCTGACGGACACGAAGCTATGGTATTATCACTTTGATCCGGACCGCATCTGTCAAAATGGACAGGATCCTGCTTACCCCCAGGCTGCGGAGTATAACGATGGCTGGTATTACGACATGCGCCGTTTCCTGAAAGGGGACGAGGGAATGCTGGACAGCTTTCTCTACCACATGCGCCATATCCCGGAAAGGGCCGGAGAGATCCATTATCTGACAAATTATTACGGATTCACGCTTGCCGACCTGGTCAGCTATGACTACAAGCACAACGAGGCGAACGGAGAGGATAACCGTGACGGCAGCAATTACAACGGAAGCTGGAACTGCGGGGAGGAGGGCGCTGCCCGCAGGGGGAAAGTGCGCAGCCTCCGCATAAGACAGATCAAAAATGCCATGTGCATGCTTCTTCTGTCCCAGTCCACGCCGTTGATCTTTATGGGGGATGAGTTCGGCAACTCCCAGAAGGGCAACAACAATCCCTACTGCCAGGACAATTCCGTCACATGGCTGGACTGGAGGCTTGTGGAAAAGAACCGGGAGATATGGGAGTTCTGGAAGAAATTGATAGAATTCAGAAGACAGCATCCCATCCTGCACCCCGAAAGGGCGCTGAGACTGATGGATTCTTTGGCCTGCGGCTATCCGGATCTGTCTTATCACGGACAGAATGCCTGGAGACCTCAGACGGAAAATTATTTCCGCCATGTGGGGATCATGCTGTGCGAAAAATATGCCCCAGATGGGGGAGACGGACTTTTGTACCTGGCTGTGAACATGCACTGGGAGAGCCATGAGCTGGCGCTTCCCAGGCCTCCGAAAGGAACCTGCTGGAAAGAGGTATTCTCTACGGAAGACAGGGAAGAAATATCGGAAAAGGGACTGGAAAGTCCGGGGGAAGAGCTGGTCCGGCGCGTACCGGCCAGAAGCATTGCCGTATATGTCAGTGAACCGGTCATAGAGGAAAAGCCGGCCGCAAAGAAAAAGGGACCCTCTTTCGGGCGGCAGAAAAAAGGATCAAAAGAGGCATGAAGGGAACTGCGTGGAAGCATTTTAAAACGATCACATATCATAAATATCTTGTGGCAAAGGGCTGCTTTCGGGTAGGACTGTACAGGCAGGGGCTGCTTCACGACCTGTCCAAATACAGTCCCACAGAATTCGGCGCCGGCATAAAATACTACCAGGGGACCAGGAGCCCCAACAATGCGGAGCGGGAGGCAAGGGGGTATTCCGCCGCCTGGCTGCATCACAAGGGGCGCAACCGTCACCATTACGAATACTGGACCGATTACAGCACATCGGAGGCGCCCGGTACCATTGTGCCGGTTCCCATGCCGGACCGCTATATCGCGGAAATGATCATGGACCGCATTGCGGCCTGCAAAGTCTATGAGGGAAAGGACTACACGGATGCCTCGCCCTATGAATATTACCTAAAAGGCAGCTTCAGGGCGCCCATGCACGAACAGACCAGAAAAAAGCTTGAGCGGATGCTGAAGCTTTTGGCCAGAGACGGGGAGGAAAGGACCTTTGCCCGCATCAGAAAAGAAATGGTGCAGGACCTGCACTCCAGGAAACGGAAACGCATATGATACCGTAAAACGATAGATAAGGTGAATCCTATGGACTGTATCATTCTGTTACTGCTGTTGTGCTGCTGCGGAGGCTTTGGCGGAAGCACGGCAGGCCAGGGAGGCGGAAGCTGTCTTTCCGGGGCGGCAGGCAAGACCGGGAGCGGCTGTGGTACCAGGGCGGACGATAGCTGTGGATGCAGGAACAATGCTCCTGCGCCGGACTGCGGCTGTGGATGCGGACAGGACGAGGGCATCAGAAATATTTCCGGCGGAACTCCATCCGGATGGCAGGATTTTCCTGAGATTTCCCGCGGAAATACAGATGGGGACTGCGGCTGTGGCTGCAGCAACTAAAAGAGAGTAGAGCGCGGGCGGTCCCTATGAAGGTTGACCGCCCTCTGCGGTCAAAAAAATTTGATTCCCATATTTTACAAAAGCATCATTTGTGTTATATTATTAATGACATGGAGATATGGAGGCACCGAAAGGCAGACGCTTTCATGAAATGAGCGTATTTTTGGTGTTTTTGGCATAAGGAGGTTTCGCTATGGCGGCGGCTAAGACGAAAGCAAAGGAAAAGGACAGATATGTGGCTTATGTGTCCACCTATACCCAGGGGGACAAGCATGGCATCAAAATATATGATGTTGATATGGAGAATGGGCGCTTTGTGGAAAAGGACAAGGTGGAGATCACCAATTCCTCCTATGTGACCATTTCCCATAGCGGCAGATATCTGTACTCGATCACGGATTTCGGCGTGGAGGCTTATGAGATCCTGGCGGGGGGCAGCCTGAAAATGATCAACCTTGCCTCTATCAACGGCATGCGCGGCTGCTATCTGTCCACAGACTACACGGATCAGTTCCTGTTCGTGGCAGGCTACCACGACGGAAAGCTCACGGTGCTGCGCCTGAATGAGGACGGAAGCGTGGGAGAGATCACAGACGAGATCTTCCACAAGGGCCTGGGAAGTGTGGCAGAGCGGAATTTCCGGCCTCACATCAACTGTGCGAGAATGACCCATGACAACAAATATCTGCTGGTGGCCGACCAGGGAATGGACCATGTGAACGTATACCGGTTCGATGCGGTCAACGGAAAGGTCTCCCTTGCGGACGTGATCCGCAGTGAACTGGAGTCGGCGCCCAGGCATATCAAGATTTCCAAGAACGGAAAATATATTTATATTGTCCATGAGCTGAAATGCTTTATCGATGTCTACTCCTATGAGGAGCAGAACGGGCAGCCCATGTTTGAAAAGATCCAGACGATCCCCACGATCAAAAGCAGTCCGGGCAGCTCCAACGCAGCCAGCGCGCTGACCTTTTCCGACGATTACAAATACCTGCTCAGCACGAACGCCGGTGACAATTCGGCCACCCTCTACAGCGTGGATCAGGAGACGGGGCTTTTGACGGGAATCTTCTGCCTGCCGGTCAGCGGGGATTACCCGAAAGACGCCAGCCTTTTCCCGAACAATAAATTTCTGGTGTCCTTAAACCATGAGTCCAATGATATGACGTTTTTCCACATTCATCCGGAGAACGGCACCATGATCATGAATGGCCCGCCCATCAGGGTAGACGTGCCGAACTGCATTATCTTCCATAAGCTTTAAGGCGGGGGACAGAAAGAGGAGAGGGGCTTTATGCCGCTGAAGGACAGGAGGAAGAAAGATGTCTCTGACGGAGTTGAGCGAGGAACAGAAAGAGCTTTTTCTGGATCTGTGTATCCATGCCATGATGGCTGACAGGACATTTGCGGAGGAAGAGAAAGAACTGATCGAAAGGTACTGCGTAAAGATGCGGCTCCCCGAGATCCGGTTCACTGCGCTGCAGGAATTTGATCAGGCGGCGGACAGGCTCTTAGAGATCAGCTCAAGAGAGGAGCTTTCTCTGATCGCTGAGGAGATAGCGGGGCTGATCGTGTCGGACCATCACTGTGATGAGGTGGAGGAACGGTTTGCCTGGCGGCTTGCGGACAGGCTCAAGATAAAGCGGACGGAGTTCTCCCAGCTGCTTCAGAAAAATCTCAAACCTGTCTGATGCCAGTTACTTTTTGCCGTAAAATTGTTCCAGAGATTCCAATTTCGCCGGCATGTTGATCATCATAGCGTCCAGCACGGTCAGCGCGGTCATGCACTCCATGACCACGACGGCCCTGGGGACGATGATGGGATCATGCCGGCCTTTGATATTGATCTGTGTATTTTCCATGTCCCGGGTTATTGTCTGCTGGGTCAGAAAGATGGACGGGGTCGGCTTGACATGGGCGCGTACCACCAGGATATCTCCGTCGCTGATGCCGCCCAGGATTCCGCCCGCATGGTTGGAGGTCTTTGTGACGCGGCCGTCCTCTGCGCGGAAACCGTCGTTGTTCTCGCTGCCCTTTCTCTGGGAGACCAGGCTCCCGTCGCCGATCTCCACGGCCTTGACCGCACCGATAGACATGACCGCTTTAGCCAAATTAGCGTCCAGCTTTTCGAACACGGGATCGCCGATGCCGGCGGGCAGGCCCTCTACGATACATTCCATACAGCCGCCTGCGGAATCGGTGTTGTGCCTTGTCTCTTCCAGGTACGCCATGGCGGCCATGCTTGCCTCCGGATCCGGCATGGCTGTGGGGGAGGAGAGGATAAAAGCGCGGTCGAAGCGGCTCATGTCCGCCTGGATGGGGCCGATGGAGCGGGTGTAGGCACAGACAAAGATGCCAAGCCGCTCCAGGATTTTGCATGCAATGGCGCCGGCCGCCACTCGTCCCACAGTCTCCCTGCCGGAGGAGCGTCCGCCGCCGCGGTAGTCCCGGAAGCCGTACTTTTTGTCGAAAGTGTAGTCCGCGTGTCCGGGGCGGTAGACTGCGGCGATCTCACTGTAATCCCTGGAGATCTGGGAGGTGTTCTTCACCATCAGGGAGATGGGGGTTCCCGTGGTGAGCCCCTCAAATACCCCTGACAGGATCTCCACGGCATCCTCCTCCTTTCTGGGAGTGGTGATGGAGCTGGTGCCGGGCCTGCGGCGGTCCAGATAGCGCTGTATGTCCGCCTCCTCTAAGGGAAGCCCTGCCGGACAGCCGTCTATTACGACACCCAGGGCTTTTCCGTGGGATTCCCCCCAGGTAGTGATTCTGAAAACAGTTCCAAAGCTTGATCCTGCCATATGATAACCGTACCTTTCCGTAAATTGTCTGGCTCCTGCCAAGGAACATTATAGCGAATGTGGCAAAAAAACGCAAACCTTTCCCGAAAAAGCATCGCGGGAGACCGGGGGAAATGTATTTGTAACAGTTCAGCCTCCCTTTGCCGTATTCAGCCCGGTAATGTCGATGTTCTCCCGGCAGACCGTTGGAGCACGTCGGTACTTGGCGAGGTACTCTCGAGCCTAGTATCCGTTACGTGCGGAACCGAGCGGAAGCGTGTCTGCCGGGAGAACATCGGCAGTATCGGGCGTGACTCGCAAAGGAAAGGCGGAACTGTTACAATGTTTTTTAACTGTTTTTTGAAAAAGTAGTGCATATTTTCAAAAAATATGTTATCTTGTATTTGATTCCGTATGTTTTTGTGCGGTAAAAGCTGAGAAGACGAGATCTTGAAGTTACAGTTATATGGGACAGGCTGATTACAGATGAAAACATCGCTGGAGGAGCGCTTTCGCAAAAGGCTCATTAAATTTGGTAAAAAGAATATATTGTGCCGGCGGCTGGCGGCTCCCGTTCTGGGAGCAGGGCTGTTTCTTTTTCATTCTGCGGCGTATCTGGGCGGAAATGTGAAGAGGCTGTCCGTGCTTGCGTTGACCTTTCTGCTGTTCGTTGTGTACAGCAGCTTTTCGTTTCCCATCTTTGCCGCCGGGAACGGATCCGGCAACGGTCTGAATCCCGTGTCCGAGGAGGCGGAGGATATCGAACTGGCCCAGGAGAGAGAGATCGATCTGGAGAATCTGGAGCTCCCCGACGATGAGGAGCTGATGGTGGGAGAGGAATATGCGGAGCTTTCCCTGGAGAATTCCGACGAATGGATCAGCGCGTCCGAAATCCTGGATGCAGTGGGAGATACAGAAAGCGCAGGCGGGAGACAGGATGCATCCTCCTATGAGGACTATGAGTTTTCCCGGGACGACTGGAAGCTGGTACTGGTGAACAAACAGCACTCCATTCCGGAGGACTATGAGGTGAACCTTGGCACCATCAAGACCCTGAAAGGCACACAGTACTGCGACAAGCGGATCATCGAAGATTATACAGATATGCTGAGGGCGGCACAGGAGGACAATGTGGCGCTGGAGATTACCTCGCCCTACCGTAGCCAGGAGTATCAGGAAATGCTGTTCGGCAGGAAGATCAAGGCATATATGGGAAAGGGACTCTCTTATATGGAGGCCTATCAGCTGTCAGGGCAGGCAGTGAACGTGCCGGGCACCAGTGAGCACCAGATCGGGCTTGCGCTGGATATCGTGACGCCGGGGTTCCGCGATTTGAAAGAAGAGTTCGCGGAGACGGACGCAGGCAGATGGCTTGCGGAAAACAGCTACAAATACGGCTTTATCCTCCGGTATCCTCTTGGAAAGGAGGATATTACAGGCGTGGAGTATGAACCCTGGCATTTCCGCTATGTGGGTGTAGAGGCGGCAACGGTGATCACGAAAAAGGGGATTACGCTGGAAGAGTTTTGGGAGGATCTGTAGGGAATGTATCGCATTATAAAGACAGAGGGACGCGCCAAGAGGGCGGAGCTCTGTACAGTGCACGGCGTCATTCAGACGCCTGTATTTATGAATGTGGGCACGGTGGCTGCCATCAAGGGGGCCGTGGCCACTTCCGACCTGGAGCAGATCGGCACCCAGGTGGAGCTGTCCAACACCTACCATCTGCATGTGCGGCCCGGGGATAAGGTGATCAGACAGCTGGGCGGCCTGCACAGGTTTATGTCATGGGACAGGCCGATCCTGACGGACTCCGGCGGCTTTCAGGTATTTTCCCTGGCGGGGCTCCGCAGGATCAAAGAAGAGGGCGTCTGCTTCCGCTCTCATATCGACGGCAGGAAGATCTTCATGGGGCCGGAGGAGAGTATGCAGATCCAGTCCAATCTGGCGTCTACCATTGCAATGGCCTTTGACGAGTGTCCCCCAAGCAAGGCGGAGAGGCGTTACGTGCAGGACTCTGTGGAGCGCACCACCCGATGGCTGGAGCGCTGCAGACGGGAGATGAACCGGCTGAATTCCCTGGAGGATACGCTGAATCGAAAGCAGCTGCTGTTTGGGATCAATCAGGGCGCTGTCTATGAGGACATCAGGACAGACCATGCGAAGCGCATTTCGGAGATGGAGCTGGACGGCTATGCTGTGGGCGGCCTGGCCGTGGGGGAGTCCCATGAGGAGATGTACCATATTCTTGATGTGACAGTGCCGTGCCTGCCTCAGGATAAGCCCACATATCTGATGGGTGTGGGAACGCCGGCCAATATTCTGGAGGGAGTGGAGCGGGGCGTGGATTTTTTCGACTGCGTGTATCCCACCAGGAACGGCCGCCACGGTCATCTCTATACGAACCGTGGAAAAATCAATCTGTTCAATGCAAAATATGAGACGGACGGCAGGCCCATTGAGGAGGGCTGCGGCTGCCCCGCCTGTCAGAGATATTCCAGGGCGTACATCAGGCACCTTTTGAAAGCAAAGGAAATGCTGGGGCTGCGGCTGTGCGTGCTCCACAATCTGTACTTTTACAATACCATGATGGCGGAAATCCGGGAGGCGCTGGAAAATGGCTGTTTTGCGGCATATAAGAAAGAGAAGCTGGAGCGGATGAGCAGGGGACAGGAAGCGTGAAAGGCGCTTTGGCAGCGCGGACGGAATTTATTCAGCCATTTCTTTGCAAGTCACGCCCGGTACTGCCGATGTTCTCCCGGCAGACACGCTTCCGCTCGGTTCCGCACGTA
>CANRMK010000087.1 GCA_947631715.1 uncultured Acetatifactor sp. | reverse complement strand
GTCCGTTACGTGCGGAACCGAGCGGAAGCGCGTCTGCCGGGAGAACATCGGCAGTACCGGGCGTGACTCGCAAGGGAAAGGCTGAACTGTTACCGCTGACAACGCTGACGGCCGGATTAATATTGACATTTAAGAAAGAACTTGTTATATTAATGAGTTAGATAGAAGTGCTAAAAATCAGAGGACAGGGTGAGAATCATGCAGAAGAAAGTATTTCAGCTTCTTGTGAACAACACTTCCGGCGTACTGAGCCGGATCACCGGCCTTTTCTCCAGAAGAGGCTATAATATCGAGAGCATCACTGCAGGCGTGACCGCGGATCCCAGGTTTACCAGGATCACCATTGTGACCTCCGGAGACAGCGAGATCTTAGAGCAGATCGAAAAGCAGATGGCCAAGCTGGTAGACGTGCGCGACATCAAGGAGCTGAAGCCGGAGGAGAGCGTATACAGAGAGCTTATCATGGTCAAGGTCCGTGCGGCGGCGGAGCAGCGTCAGAGCGTGATCGCCGTGGCAGATATTTTCCGGGCTAAGATCATCGATGTATCCGCGGAGAGCTTGATGATCGAGCTTACCGGAAATCAGCAGAAGCTGGACGCCTTTATCAGCTTGCTGGACGGCTATGAGATCCTGGAGCTGGCCAGAACGGGAATTGCCGGGCTGGGCAGGGGCGTTGAAAATGTGACTTTTATCGAATGAACGCAGACAGCTTGTGAGCGCAGGCGCGGAGATGCGCCGGAGAGCGGGACCGATCAATTCTGTGTCAGTCATTAAAATTAATTTATAAAAGATATGGAGGAAAAGAAAATGGCAAAGATTTTTTATCAGGAAGACTGTAACCTGTCCATGCTGGATGGCAAGACCATTGCTATCATCGGCTATGGCAGCCAGGGACATGCGCACGCTCTGAATCTGAAAGATTCCGGCTGCCATGTGATCATCGGGCTTTATCAGGGCTCCAAGTCCTGGGACAAGGCCGTGAAGCAGGGCTTTGAGGTGTATACCGCTGCAGAGGCGGCAAAGAAAGCGGACATCATTATGATCCTAATCAATGATGAAAAGCAGGCCGATCTGTACAAGAAAGATATCGAGCCCAACCTTGAGGCAGGCAATATGCTGATGTTCGCCCATGGCTTCAACATTCATTTCGGCTGCATCGTGCCTCCCGCAGACGTGGACGTTACCATGATCGCCCCCAAGGGACCGGGACATACCGTTCGCAGTGAATATCAGGCCGGCAAGGGCGTTCCCTGCCTGATCGCAGTGGAGCAGGACGCTACCGGCAAGGCACAGGATATTGCATTGGCTTATGCGCTGGGGATCGGCGGCGCCAGGGCCGGTGTCCTGGAGACCACTTTCCGCACCGAGACCGAGACCGACCTCTTCGGGGAGCAGGCCGTTCTGTGCGGCGGCGTGTGCGCTCTGATGCAGGCGGGCTTCGAGACTCTTGTGGAAGCCGGCTATGATGAGAGGAATGCATATTTCGAGTGTATCCATGAGATGAAGCTGATCGTAGACCTGATCTATCAGAGCGGCTTTGCAGGCATGAGATACTCCATTTCCAACACCGCCGAGTACGGCGATTATATCACAGGTCCCAAGCTGATCACTGAGGAGACCAAGAAGACCATGAAGAAGATCCTGAGCGACATTCAGGACGGCACCTTTGCAAAGGAGTTCTTACTGGATATGTCTCCCGCGGGCAAGCAGGTCCATTTCAAGGCTATGAGAAAGCTGGCCAGCGAGCATCCCTCAGAAAAGGTGGGCGAGGAGATCAGAAAGCTTTACAGCTGGAATAACGAGGAAGACAAGCTCATCAACAACTGATAACGGTATAAGCTTTTCGGGGGCGCTTTTACAGGCGTCCCCGTTGTCTTATCAGGAGACTGTCCGGGAGGGATAGAATGTCATCATTTGAAAAGAAGCTCCGCGCTCCCAAGGGAGTGGAGCCGGAGCGCTGGTTCATCGAATGCTACCGAAAGTATCAGGGCCACCCGTTAAAGATCCTGACGGCGCTGTATCGGGGAAATTACCATAAATTTGTGCTGGCAGTATTCTTTTTCTTCTGCAAGCATGCCTGCGTGTGGGTCCTGCCCATCGTCACGGCAAACATCATCAATGACATTACCGCGGGAAACCCTGACAGCACCGGCAATATTGTCTTTTACACACTGCTGATGGTCTTTCTGGTGTGCTTAAATGTTCCCATGAACTATCTGTATACGGACTATAAGAGCCAGTCTACCCGGTATGCGGAGACAGGCCTGCGCAAGGCGCTGATCCGGAAGCTCCAGCAGCTTTCCATTTCCTACCACATTGAGACCCAGTCGGGACGCCTGCAGTCAAAGATCATTCGGGACGTGGAGGCCGTGGAGGGGCTGTCCACCCAGATGTTCTTAAGTATCCTTAATATCGGGCTGAACATATCCGTGGCGCTGGCCGTCACAGTGCAGAGGAGCCTGATGGTGTTCTTTTTCTTCCTTGTGACGACTCCCGTCGCTGCTATTACCATGGTTTCGTTCCGCAGCATTATGAAGCGCAGGAACCGGGAATTCAGAAAGGAGATGGAGGAGACCTCCGCCAGGGTCATGGAGATGGTGGAGCTGATCCCTGTGACCCGCGCCCACGCCCTGGAGGAAGAGGAAGTGGAGAAGATGAGCGGGCAGCTTTTTACTGTGGCGGAAAAGGGCTATAAGCTGGATCTGATCCAGTCGCTTTTCGGCTCTGTGGGCTGGGCCATCTTCCAGATCTTTCAGGTGATCTGTCTGTGCTTTACGGGAATCCTCGCTTTCAGGGGAAAGATCCCTGCGGGAGATATCACGCTCTATCAAAGCTATTTTGCCACTATCGTGAACCAGGTGTCAGCCATCATCACCCTTGTGCCCACCATCACCAAGGGCATCGAATCGGTAAATTCCATCGGGGAAGTGCTCTTATCCGAGGACGTGGAGCACAACGAGGGCAAGGAGCAGGTGGAGAGCGTAGAGGGCCATTTTCAGTTTCAGGACGTTCATTTCCGATATCACGACGGCGAAAGCGATACCTTGAACGGTCTGGACCTGGACGTGCAGACAGGCCAGACCATTGCGCTGGTGGGAGAATCCGGCGCCGGGAAATCCACGATCCTGAACCTGGTGAACGGATTTTATCTGGCGGACAGCGGAAAGGTACTGCTGGACGGCCGCGATCTGAAAGAGATCGATCTGCGCTCATACAGGCGTTATCTGGCGGTGGTTCCCCAGACCTCCATCTTGTTCTCCGGCACGATCCGGGAGAATATCGTTTACGGCTGTGAGAACGTATCAAAAGAAAAGCTGGATCAGGTGATCGATGCGGCCAATCTGCGGGAGCTGATCGAATCCCTGCCAAAGGGGCTGGACACTATGGTGGGGGAGCACGGCGGAAAGCTTTCCGGCGGCCAGAGGCAGCGCATTTCCATTGCGAGAGCCCTGATCCGGGATCCCAAGATCATTCTGCTGGACGAGGCCACCTCCGCCCTGGACAGCATCTCCGAAAAGCTGATCCAGGAGGCTGTGAACAACCTGACCCGGAACAGGACTACTTTTATTGTGGCCCATCGGCTTTCCACGATCCGGGACGCGGACAGGATCGCCGTGATCAACGAGGGCCGTTGTGTGGAATACGGCACCTATGATCAGCTGATGGAGAAAAGGGGGATCTTCTACAGCATGAAACAGATCCAGAGCTAAGGAGAAATCCCGGATTTCTTTAGAAATTCTTTTCTTTTTTCTGATGTTGTCTTTTATATTTATGATCCATACTCATTAAAACGGCAGGTTTTAGGCCCTTTCATGCGAAACGCTGCAGGAGGTATGAGTTCGAAAGGAAACCTTCAAATTTTGATCGGCATGCGTGCTGAAGCACGCCAGGGGTATGAGTATGGATCTTTCTATGTTGACTCTTTATTTTACAAAATACGGTGTGACTGCGATTTTCGTGATCGTGCTCTTGGAGTACATGAACCTGCCGGGTTTCCCGGCGGGGGTGATCATGCCGCTTTCCGGTGTGATGGCGGCGCAGGGAAATATCAGCTTCCCGGCTGTCATGGCGGTCACGGTGGCGGCAGGGCTTACGGGAAGCATGATCCTGTACGCCTTTGGCAGAAAGGGCGGGGAATTGTTCCTGAACGCGTATTTGAAACGCTTCCCCAAACACAGGCAGGGGATTGAGAAAAATATGGAGTGGGTGCGGAAGAAAGGCGCCAGGGGCGTATTTCTGGCGAAGCTGATGCCTATGGTCAGGACGCTTGTCTCTATCCCGGCGGGCGTGATGAAGATGCCTCTGAAAAAATATATCATAAGCTCTGCCTTCGGGATCCTGATCTGGAATCTGGTGTTCGTCGGGGCCGGATATGTGATGGGGGATGCCGTCTTTGACCTGCTTGAGGGCGTGAATCTCTTTTAGGTATCTGAAAGGTGCGTCAAAATGAACGTGGGGTATCAGCATGAATATTGCACTTATGACGAACAATTACAAGCCTTTTATGGGAGGCGTCCCCATATCCATTGAACGGCTGGCGGAAAGTCTGCGGCTTCTGGGACACAGCGTCACGGTGTTCGCTCCCTCCTACAGAGAGCAGGAAGAGGAGGAGAACGTGTTCCGCTATGCCGCGCTGACCCAGAATTTTATCGGCGGCATTGTCCTCCCCAATCCCATGGACCATCGGATCGAAAGGGAATTTAGACGAAAGAAGTTCGACCTGATCCATGTCCATCACCCGATGCTCATCGGCAGGACGGCAGTGTACCTTGCAAAAAAGTACCACATTCCGCTGGTGTTTACCTATCACACCAGGTATGAACAGTATCTAAGCTATGTAAAGGGGATTTCCGCCATGGAGCGCTGGGCGGGGAGGGACGGCCTCCGGGGCCAGTGTTCGGAGGGCTGCCTGCATCTGGTGAAGGACCGGCTGATGCCCTTTTACCTGAAAAGCTTTTTAAAGTACTGCGATCTGATCTTTGCGCCCACAGAGGGTATGGAAAACTACTTAAGACGAACATGCGGGATCCCGGAGGAGAAGCTCAGGGTACTGCCCACGGGGCTAAAGGAAAGCCAGTTCCTGTCGGACCCGGATCTGAAATATCGTCTGCGGAGACAGTACGGCGCTTTGGATAAGACGCTTTTTGCCACGGTGTCCAGAATGTCCCATGAGAAAAATGTGGAATTCCTCCTCTCCGGCCTCTCTGTGCTGAAAACAGAGTATGCGGAGGATTTTAAGATGCTGATGGTGGGGGACGGGCCAGACAGGGTATATTATGAAAGAATGAGCAGGGAATTAGGCCTTTCGGAAAATGTGATCTTTGTGGGAGAGGTGCCGAACCGGGACATTAATCTCTATCTCGGAGCGGCAGACGCATTCCTGTTCGCGTCCAGGACGGAGACCCAGGGAATCGTAGTGCTGGAGGCTTTTGCGGAGGCAGTGCCTGTGCTGGCGGTGAGGGCTTCCGGGGTGTGCGATCTGGTGCGGTCGGGATACAATGGGTTTCTGACAGATGAGGACACGGGAAAATATGCGGCAGTGCTGAACGCCTTTATCAAGGGCCGCTATGACAGGCAGACGCTTCGGGAAAACGCGCTCCGCACGGCCCTGAAATATCGGGAAGAGGCGGTTGCCATGCGGGCGGTGCATTATTATAATGATATTATCCAAAGGGAATGCAGCGTGAGGAGAGGCTTTAAGCCGCTGCCAGGCTAAAGGCATGGTTTTTGGGAAAAGAGGCGAACGCTGCGTCCGGGCGGCAGAATTCTGGTCTAAAGGGAGAAACAGAGCATGGATAATCAATATCGCATTTTGGTGGTGGAGGACGATAAGGAGATCCGGGACGGAATAGAGATCTATCTCAGGAACCAGGGCTATGAGGTCTTTCAGGCCGCCAACGGGAAAGAAGGCCTGGAGGTGGCGGAAAGGGAGGAGCTGCATCTGGCTATTGTGGACATTATGATGCCTGTAATGGACGGGGTGACGATGCTGATGCAGCTTCGGGCCAGGGAATATGAGTTCCCGGTGATCATGCTCTCAGCCAAATCAGAGGAAGTGGATAAGATCATGGGACTGAACATGGGGGCTGACGATTATGTGACGAAGCCTTTTACGCCGCTGGAACTGCTGGCCAGGGTGAATTCCCATCTGCGCCGGTACTCCAAGTACCTGTCCGCCCTTGGCGGGGACGGCCCAAGAGACCATGTATATCAGATCGGCGGACTGGAGCTGAACGAGGATACGGTGGAGGTGTTCGTGGACGGTGAACCGGTGAAGCTGACGCCCATGGAATTTAAGATCGTACAGCTTCTGATCAAGAACCCCGGGAGGGTCTTCTCGGCCGATGAGATCTATGAGCGGATCTGGAATGAAAAAGCGATCAATACGGACACGATCATGGTGCATGTGAGAAATATCCGGGAGAAGATCGAGCTGGATCCCAGGAATCCCAAATATCTGAAAGTGGTGTGGGGCGTAGGCTACAAGATCGACAGACAATAGTGTGAGGGCCGCTTTGGGGAAGCACGGAGGCGGGCGAAAAGGGAAAGGGAGGACGGACGATTGCAGGATTTTAAGAAGGATCAGGAAAAGAAAGAGCGCTGTGAGGAGGAGATTCTGGAAAAGCAAAAAATAAGGCCGAGAGGCGGCTGGATCCTCTCAGGGATCGCAGTGTGCCTTGCAGCGGCGCTTTTGTTCACTTCCCTGTACGATTCTTTTCACAGCCGTGTGGAGGAACAGCAGGAGGAGCTGTTCCAGTCAGAGAATATGGTGGCCTTGCTCTTCCAGGACACTTATGTGCTGTACCGGGACTTGTACAACAGGATTCAGGGGACCCAGGCGGACTACCGGGAACTGTATCTTTCCGAAAGCGTCAATGCAGTGTTCGAAACCATTGAAAAGGAGCAGGACAGCGCCTATTACGGGACGGGGCCGACGCTGAATGAGGACGGAGATATCGATGGGCGGTATGACTATGACACCTATCACTGGCTGTATGAAAACTATACATGGATGATGCAGGAAATCACATCAGGGTCTGACAGGGTCGGCCGACTATTTGATTATGTGATAAGGGACAACAATTCGGAAGCCTATGTGACCAATATGTCTGAAGAGGAGCTGAATGGACTGGGGCAGGGAAACGATTATTTTGCCGTGACCTTTGTCTTTGACAGCGCCGGAAACGCCTATGTGGGAGAGTACGTCAAAGGGCGTGATACGGATGCTCTGCGGAGAACGGCAAACCAGGTGTGCAAAAATACCCTCCTGCTTCGCTGTGATATGTCTTCCGTGATGAGCGGGCCCTCGGACTGTACCGTGACTTATGTGATCTCACAAAAGAGCAGGGATTCAAAATCTGCCATAATTCCTGAAGTTCATAACTCCGAGAATACCTATGATCTTGGCGGGAAAGTATTTCAGGCATCCTGGTATTATCCGAGCTTTTATCCGACAGACCTGAAGCGGCTTTACCTGGATGCCGGAGTCACAGAGTACCTGTTGTGCGTTTTCCTGGCGGTGTTTGTCCTGGGAATCTTTCTGCCCCTGGGCAAGGGGAAGCCCTGGCTGGAAAAGGGAAGCTGCAAAAAATCCCTGGAGTTCCTTGTGTGTCTGGGAGTTCTCCTGTTTGCATGCATCGCTCTTGCGCTGGATCTGGTGACGGCGGTGGCCAGCCGGACAGCGGCCGAAGAACTGGGGAATTGGATCGGCCGCCCCTATGTGGCAGGGCTTCTGGTGCTGGCGGGAAATGTGGTGCTTCTGGGGATTTTGTTCTTTGGCTGCTGGTATTTGGGAATCTGCGCCAGAGCCCTGAAAGAGATGGGGCTTAAGGGATACCTTAGAGAGAGGAGCTTGATCTGCCGCTTCTTCCCGTATATGAAAGGGAAAGCGATAAGGATCTATCACGGCTTTCTCCATATTGACCTTACGAAGAACAGCAAAAAGACACTGCGCAGGCTGGTGATCGCAAACGCAGTGATTCTTGCCGTGATCAGTCTGTTGTGGCTGGGGGGGCTTGGAATCGTTGTAGTCTATTCTGCAGTGCTATATTTGATCTTAAGAAAGTATGTCAGCGATCTCCAGAAGCGTTACGGGATCCTGTTAAAGGCGGTAGATGAAATGGCGGAGGGAAATCTGAATGTGGAGATCACGGAGGATCTTGGAATTTTTGAGCCCTTTAAGCCGCAGGTCATCAAGATCCAGAACGGCTTCAGGAAAGCGGTAGATGAGGAAGTAAAGAGCCAGCGCATGAAAGCGGAGCTGATCACCAATGTCTCCCACGACCTAAAGACGCCTCTGACGGCCATCATCACTTATGTGAACCTGTTAAAGGATCCCAATCTGACAGAGGAACAGCGGAAAGAGTACCTGGATATCATGGAGCAGAAATCCATGCGCCTGAAAGCGCTGATCGAAGATCTCTTTGAGGTCAGCAAGGCCACTACGGGGAATATCACGCTCAACCTTGTCCCGGTGGATATCCTGAACCTGGTGAAGCAGGTGAGCTTTGAGATGCAGGATAAGTTCGCCGGAGCGCGCCTGGACGTCAGGCTGAACCTGGGAGAGGAAAAGATCGTTCTGTCCCTGGACAGCCAGAAGACCTACCGGATCTATGAGAATCTTTTTTCTAATGTGGCAAAGTACGCGCTGGAGGGGACCAGAGTTTATGTGACAGGGGTAAAAATAAATGACAGTGTTGTCATAACGATTAAGAATATTTCTGCGCAGGAGCTTACGGTAGACGCCTCGGAGCTTACGGAACGCTTTGTCCGGGGGGACCTTTCCCGCAACACGGAGGGAAGCGGCCTGGGGCTTGCCATCGCCAAAAGCTTTACAGAGCTTCAGGGCGGGCAGCTGAAGCTTGAGGTGGACGGAGACCTGTTCAAGGTCACGACG
>CANRMK010000086.1 GCA_947631715.1 uncultured Acetatifactor sp. | reverse complement strand
CGGGCCAGGGTGTCCTCCATGGACTCCCGGCGGTCCTCGTTGAAATCGATCTTATCCTGAAGCACCACGATGTCCACATAGAGATTGGAAACATCCTCATAGACCGCCAGGATTTGATCCGTCATCTGGTGCTTCACCGTGTCGATCTGAGCCTGTGCGTCCACCGGTTTGAATTCAAACTCATAAGCCTGGGACAGATCCGGCTGCTCCGGAAATTTAAAGCTCAAGAGCGGGGACCAGCGGAATGCCGCCAGATCCCGCTTTTTTTCCTGTACGGAGCGGACCGCGTTCTTTAAGGCCACTTCCTTTAAATTCAGCTCGTATTCCAGCTTCTCATAGTCGGGGCTGTTGGCGACCCCGAGGCTTTTTGCCATCTCCAGCGTAAACACCGGATCGGAAGCCTTTGCCAGGACCGGCAGCTGCGTCCAGGCGTCCGGGACAAGGACCGCCGCCGCAAGCAGCGCGCAGGATATCCTGCGGAATTTCTCTCCAAGCTTCATCCGTCAGTCCCTCCCTCCTGCTTTTCAATGCTGTAAAAGGAGAATGTGCTTTCCTTATCCTCACAGATAAAGGTGTAATCCAGCCCGTCTTTCTCAAAGGAATACAGGTACACAGGCCGCTCATGATCCCAGCTCTCCACCGTGTAATAATCCGAATACTCGCTGTTGAGCTCCATATCCACGGCCCGGACTGCATTTCCCGCCTCCGCCAGCCTGTTCATGGCCAGGGCCTCCGGAAGCGTCGCCTCCGAGTTGCCCTCATAGGCCTCTGCGCCAAAGTACTCCCGCAGATCGCTTATGGTCTCGCATTTCTTCTCCCCTGCGGGAAAGGTATTTTTCAGCACAAATATCTGGTCTACAGTCCTCTCGCCGCTTAAGCTTTCGCTGCCGCTTCCCCCAAGATACATGGCATCAATGTCCTCCAGCAGGACCACAAAGGCATCTCCCTCCCCGTACAGGGTCCGCGCCCCTGTATAGGCCTGGGCTACCTCCTGGGCCGTCTTCCCCAAAAGCTCGCTGTACACCAGCTCATCCTGGCTGAAGCTTCCGCTGTAAACGGCGCTTCCGCCGGAATCGTAAAGCGTCCCCTGTCCGTCCTTACGGCCCAGCGCAAAACCGCCCTCATAGGCGATGCTGCCGTTTTCCCGGTACAGCTTCCCGCTCCCGTCGAACTGGTTCTCCGAAAAGCTGCCCGTATATTCCATGGTCCCGTCATCGTAATAGCTGGTGCCGTTCCCCTGATATTTGTTCTTGACGAACGCCCCCTGGTATACTACCACGCCGTTCTTATTGTAGAGGGTGCCGCTTCCGGTGGCATACCCCTTTTCCACATCCCCCTCATAGGCCAGATATCCCGATTTCCCTGTGATGCGCACCTTTTCCGAGACAAAGCGCAGCATGAGGGAGCGGTAGGAATAGGTCTTGATCCCCTCTGTCCTGGCGCTCTTTAACACATTGCCCACGCTGAACAGATAAAAGACGCTGAGCACTCCCACGGCCACCACAACGGCAAAGGCAAGCCTCTTGCTCACCAGCCAGCCCAATATGGGATAATAATCCTTTTTATGGCGGGGCTTTACATCCAAAAGGGAGGCAAAAAAGTCCCGGATCTTTGAGATCAGATGGGTCCGTATGAAATTCCAGCTGGTCCACATTCTGATCCTTGAGACGATCGGCGTAATCTTAGCTTTCAGCGTCGTGATCAGAACGGTAAACAGATTATTGCCCACGGAATGCTCCCTCCTTTCCCCTTGTCATTTCCGGCTCCTGCCCGTTCGTTCAGTCCTCCCAGTGCAGTCCGCAGATATCGCCCTCTATCTTGACCTCGTTCAAATACTTCTCACAGGTGAACAGATACCATTTGGCGATGCGGTCCTCCGGATTTTCTTTCAGCACATCGGAGAATGCGCTTCTGGCCAGATAAAAATCGTGGCTGTAGAACAGCTCTAACGCCTTTGCGAACCTGTCGGAGGTCTCCTGCTTCAGCCGGCTTTCGTGATAGGGACATGCGTCCAGCGCCTCGTACAGGCGGATCTTCTCCTGGGTCTGCTCCACGCAGATATACCCGATGCAGCGCAGGACGGAATCCGGATTTTCCCTCTCCCGGACGCTCTCTGTGATCACAAGGCACAGCCCCATCCGCTGCAGCCATCTGGCACAGCTCTCCATCAGCGCGCTCTCCGGGGACATAAGGAACGGGAAGCTCTGGGCTTCGGTCCCGGCCACGCCGTAGGTATATTGAGAATAATGGAGCAGGATACAGGTCCTTAAGGAACTGAGCTCCCTGTTCTCATAAAATTCATGGAGAAAGGCCGCGCCGGTCCTGACCGTATTCCTGGAATCCTCCAGGAACAAAAGGCGCATTGTGGTCAGGTCGCACTGTCCGGTCACAAAGAAGCCCTCTCCCTGCTCCTGGTACTTTTCCACCTGACTGATAAAGCTGTTCATCCGATCCGCCGTCTCCTGCCCCGAATCTGAGGGCGCGGCGGAGGAAAGCACTGCGATCGTGCCCTTAAGGAGCACCGAATCCCCTCCGCTCACCTCCGTGATGGAGTCCTTGCCCAGGATCTTCTCAATATTCTTCGGAGCAAAGCGGTAGCATGACTCATAGATCCTGTATCTGGTATAATTGATGCGGCTTATGATCCTGCCGATCTCCAACAGGCTGTTCCACATCAGATTGATGTCTTTCCCATGGACCGGGCCCTTGACGATCTGTCCGCCCGCCGCCGTCTGCTGCATGGCCTTAGACAGCCGGGTCAACTCTCTTCCCTGCCAGAGAAGAAGCCCTGCGGCGATCAGGCTGCCCGCCAGGAAGATCAGCTCCGCATAGACCAGGTACGCCCGCGGGATCCCGGCAAAAACGCCCTCCGTCTCCTCCTGGCCCGTGACCGCAGCCAGCATATAGTCCGGATACAGCTCGCCGGAAGCGGCCACTCCCAGCACCTGGTAGCGCTGGCCGTCTATGCTGACCGTTGTGCGGACCTTTCGGTTCCCGTCCGCCATATCCCAGAACAGCGAGATGGTCCCGGACCCGTACAGGCTGTCGATGGTCTGCCGGTTATGGCCGCCTGCGCTGACAAGGATCATTCCGTCCGAGCTGCGCACCAGGCAGATATCCGCGAACACCTCGGAGACCTCATCCATGCCCGCAAAGCGCGACAAAAGGTTCCGAAGCTCATAATAGCTGTCCCTTGTGTAGAACCCCTCCCCGTCAAAATCATACTGGTGGGGCTCATCCATCTCCCCTGCCACAGACTGCAGGTAATAGTAGGCGAAGCGCCTGGCCTCCTCCTCCCTGGCCGTCTCCCGGATGCGCGGCACCTGCACGGTCCCCGCCGCCGTGATGAGGAGCAGCACCAGCTCCACGATCGCTATGGAGTAAAAGGTATAGTTCCGGTTCCGGAAAGCCGTAAAGACTAACAGTATGATGATCCAGCCCACCACAAGGAGCCCCGCATACGGCAGGAGCTCATCCCACCGCAGCTTCAGCCACTGGCCAGCCGTAATGCTTCTATTCCGGAATGCATCCTGCAGCTGGGCCGGGGCCAGAAAATCCTCCGCACCGCTGCCGTCATCCTTCCGCACCAGGAATCCGCCCGCCTCGTACCGGGCCTCCACCACAAGCCTGCCCTCGTCACAGGTATAGATGTCCACAGGCAGAAGCGCTTGTACCGATTCCTCCTCCGATTTCTCTTCCGTCTCCTCTGCGCTTTCCGCATACAGGCTCACAAGCTCCCCCGGATCTATCCGGCAGGCCTGCGCCTGTCCGCCCACGTCCGTGACAAAGGTGAGATAAAGGCCCGCTCTCTCCGCCGAAAAGCCGGTCAGCGTCCCCTCGCCCTCCATCAGAAATTCCGGTGTCAACGCCTCCGGCTTTCCGCTCTCGTCGAACCGCACGATGCGGTACACGGTCCCCGTCTGCCCTGCCGGAGCCGAAAGGCTCTTCAGCACCCCATATAGGCAGTCGGACCAGGCCACCTGGCAGAAGACGCTGTCTCGCCACAGGGAGGAGCTTCTGGTCACAGAGCTCACATTCCCCTCCGGATCCGCAGTGTAAAGAACGCTGTCCTCCCCCAGATTTTCGATCAGATAGACCTGATTTCCGCCCTGGCAGCCGTCCAGATAGGCGGCCGTCTTTCTCTCCTGATTCCAGCCGGCGCTGTCCGCACAGGCAAGAGCCGCCACCAGGACCGTCCAGATCAATATCACAGCATATATCATTCGGCGACTTTTCATAGCCCTTTGTCCTCCCGTCATTGAAGCAGCGATTCTCTTCCAATGGTCTTGAATCCGTTAAAAAAGATGCGCAGCCATGGGATATCCCCGAACACCAGCTGCAAGATCAGAGAGACCACTGTAACGACTGCCAGGATCCCGCACAGGATCAGAAGTATCCGGAAAAGAGTATCCTGGTTCCTCCTGAACCACGCCTTGGCCCGCTTCAGGATACCTTTCTTTTTCTCCGGCGCCGCGCTGATCCGGATATCCTTGTACAGCTCGGTAAAACGGCTGTAGCTCTTTCTGGCGATCTTTTTCTCCAAAAGCCGATAGCTGAACGCTTTCATGGAAGCCTTCGGCTCAAGCAGCTCCCTGAGGATAGCGGCGCATTCCACTGCGCAGTCCCGCTCCGTCTTTTCCGGGTCCAGCTCGGCAAGATCCAGCTGGAAGCCAAAATAGACGGAATGGTCCTTGGACAGGTGGATCTGCTGCTGTTTTAAGACAAGATAGAGCAGGGGAAAGGGCAGCCTGGACGCAAGGCATGCCATGATCAGCTGGATACACACATTCTCGCATTCCTGCAGCGTATAGGCCTCCCCCATGTAGAAGTCCCGGAGAGGGCGCTCCGCCTTGTACTCAAACGCCATGCAGAGCATACCCTTATCCGAAAAGCTGTCTATGTAGGAATCCTGAGCCCTCAATCCCGCTCTTTCAAATACTTCGAGATAGGTCCTGGCCGTCCGGTGGTCGCGGATCACAAGCAGAGTATACAGATTCCGGGCCGCCGTGTTCAGATCCTGGCATATGAAGATGTCATTGGCACTGCCTTTCTTCACAGTCCGTATGCAGTTCAGCTTCATCTTCTGGGACTGATAGATCATCTGCCTGTCTCCTTTTTAACTCTCCGCTTCCTCGAATCCCGTCTTTTTCACAATGGCATATGCGTAAGTGCATATGACGGGCATATCAATACAGTATATGCGTATCTCGTATACGCCCTCCCTGGCAGGCGCGGTATAGATGCCGTCCGGGGTGATCTCGCCGCTTCCGGGCTCCGTCAGCTCATAGGCCACGCTGCAGCTCTCCATATTGTTGTACTGCACATGGAAATAATGGCTCTCCTTTGTGCCCATGACCACCGTAGGGGTATCCGTGGAGATACTCTTGTCGCGGTAGTCGGCGGCAAGCCCAAGATCGTTTCCTGCCGGGAATTTGATGGCCACCCAGCGGTAGGTCAGCACCAGATAGTTCACGTTCTCCAGGAGGCGGGCCGCGACCACAAAGCTTCCCTTGTCGTTCATGACCTTTACCGCCGTCTCCGCATTGACCGCCGTCTTCTGGTCCCCCTCGAACAGGTTCGGATTCCCATAGATCGTATTTTTCGTGCCGGATCCCATCACCGGGTCGTCGGCAATATACTCGTAACCGATCTCCACATAGACATTGCCCTTGCCAAGGCCGTGCATGATCTCGCCGGAATACCGTATGTCCCCCTTGCGGGCCGATTCCCCCAGAGGAATCTCCAGCACGCCCGTGGCCACCTCGGGCCCCTGGAAGTCCGCCGCGCTTCCCTCAAGATCCCGGCTGCTCACGGCGGGAACCGCAGATGCCCGGGCAATCTCCGGGTCTTTGTCGAAATATTCCATATACTCGCTGCGGAGCATCTCCTGGGCCGGAGATACGATGTAATTCTTTACGCCATTTTCAATGACTTCCTCGATGATGTAAGCGCTCTCCGTCCTCACCAGCCTCAGATCCGCCAGCCTGATATAATCCCGGACGCCGCCCATATTGCGCATTTCCAGGCTGATGCGGCCGATCTCCCGGTTCACCAGCTCGTACGGGCTTCCGTCCGTGAGCATGACCTTCAGGGAGCAGGAGGAAGCGGCCTCCACCGCCATCTCGTCCAGATACGCCCTGGCCGAACCGCTCTTTAACAGCACGGAGGTGTCCACCATATCCACGTCCTGGACCTGCAGCCAGAAATCTCTCCTGAAGCATCCGCCCTCCTCTAAGGAGATGTCCTCCAGATCCAGCTCGAACTCATGCCCTCCGTCCGCCGTGAGGAACACGGGGGTCTGAATGACTCCGTGGTAGGTCAGCTTTTTATTCTCCGCGGATATCTTTTCCACCTGCACCGTCAGCTTCACATTCCTCCCCCGGCAGACCGTGGCAGGCATGACGAGCTTCACGGTAAAATCATCGCTCTCAAAAAGCGCCGCATCGGTAAGAAATTCCGCTTCCATAGCGAACTCCCCGCCTGCGGCCGCCGAATCCATCAGAAACAGCTGATAGCCCTCATTGATCCTGTTGTATTCATATTCCTGTCCGTCCTCCCCGGCGCCCTGGTTCGTGGTATAGACGGTATGTACGGGCTCCTCCTGATAGCGCAGGCACAGGCTCGCCAGGTTCGTATTCAGATCTTCAAAGCCCTCAATGGCCGACAGCTTTTTCACCACCGAGGACTCGATCACGATCTCCCGTCCCGTCCCGTCTATGGCTACGCCGCTCTCCACTAAGAGCGACAGGTCATCCAGGCTGAACACGCCGCAGCCGCACACCACGCCGGAGCCGTACATGAGATTGTTGATAAAGCGGCGCTTATTGTTAAAATAAGTCTGCTCTGCCTGAAAATCCGAGGATGTGAGCATTTTCCCCGAATAGTACCGATTCCGTTCAAACGGATACAACTTTGTATTCTTCATTGCAATACCCCCTGTGCGCTTCGCAGAAGTTCATAAAATCCGACAAATTTCTCACGCCTGCAGCGGCCTGAGACACTTTAAAATTATCATTTCAAAAGGGTCATTTCAAGGGATTTGCGCGAAATGACTTTTCTGAGCGCAAGTGGAAATTTATGCATATTGACTTCCCCCCCTGAATTTATGTACTATAAAAACAGACAATTTTGCCTATATTAACTGATGATAAAAGCTATTTTTACTTTATTTTACTTTATTTTACTTTATATGACACTGTATGACACAGGAGGTGCCGGTCATGACCCAGGCAATTCTGCACGGCTTATGCGGTTTCTATCTCCAGCTGCTGCCCTGCGCTTTTTATTGTTTTTATCCCTTTTACGATTCGTTCCGATATTCCCGCAGAGTCGTCTTCGGCTCTGCAGGCTCGATCATGGCCGTTATGTCCGCTATCTTTACATATGTGTATGTACAGCTGGATATTCCATCCGGCGAATATGCGAACTATCTTCCGCTGAACCTGATCTTCCTGCTGACCCTGGGGCTGCTGCTGGCCTGCTACATTCTCTGCATCCGCGCATGGCTGCTCCAAAAGCTTTTCGTCTTTATCGTTGTGATGAATTACGGCTTCTTAGTGACCATGACCATCAACCAGCTTGCCCCGTTCTTTCCCAGGCGGCAGGACTACATGTACTCGGACATCGTGCTGATCCTCCATGTGCTGGTCAACCTGATCCTGTGCTATCCCATGATGGACGTGCTGCGCCACGCCAGACGGGCGTTCAGAAGCCAGATCGACCCCGGCATCTGGAGAGGCATCGTCAGCATCCCGGGAGTCTTTATCTTCTGCCTCCTGGTCTTTTACGAGATCCCCACCAGCGCCGGAGTCCCCGGCTCTGACGTGCTCCATGTCTTCACCAAGATCATGATGCTCCTGGTGCTGTTCGTATGCTCCATTTCGTTCCGCACCCTGGAGAGCGCCAAGCGCCGGGCAGAGGAATCCGTCGCCTTAAAGACCATGGTGGAGAATTACAGGTCCATGGCGGAGATCTCCGATAAGGTAAAGGAGGCCCGGCATGAGTTCAACCATCACATTGCCGCCCTGTCTATCCTGCTGCAGAATAAGGACTATGAGGGCGCCGAAAAGTATCTGGCCAGATTTTCCCGGGTCACCGTCAATACCGCCGTGTCCTATACGCCCCATATCCTCTTGAACGCCATGCTCTTAGAATACAGGAAGCGGGCCGAGGCCGCCGGGGTGCGGTATCAGTATTCCATCCACGTGCCCAGCGCCTCCCTTTCCATAGAGGACGTGGATCTGTGCCAGTTCCTCTCCAATCTTCTGGATAACGCGCTGGATGCCAACTCCCGCTTTCTCCCTGAAAAGCGGCAGCTGACCCTGACGATCCGCCAGAAAGACAAATTTCTCTTTTTCTCCTGCCAGAATCCCTGTGATGCGTCCCTGATCCGCACCGATGCAGGAGGCGGGTTCCGCACCACAAAGGCAGGAAGCGCCCACGGGTACGGGATCCCCATCATGAAGCGCATTGCGGAAAAGTACAACGGGATCCTGCGCGTTTCCGCCCAGGACGGTATTTTTACAGCCACTGCCAATCTGTGCCTGCATCAAACAGCCCGAAAGGAGCTTTAATTATGTATTATATTGGAATCTGCGACGATGAACCGATCTTCTTGAAATGCATCACGGAGATGACCCGTGACATCCTGACGGAGGCGGGGATCCAGCACAGCATCCGGACTTTCCAAAGCGCCAAAGCCCTGGAGGACCATCTGCGCATTCCCGGAGCCGCCATGGATCTGCTGCTTCTGGATATTATGATGAAAGAGCGAACCGGAATCGAATTTGCCTGCGGGCTCCGGGCGGGAGGCAGCCAGATGCCCATTGTCTTCATTACCTCCTCCATGGACCATGTGCTGGACGGCTACAAGGCGGAGCCCCTGGATTACCTTTTAAAGCCCGTTGACCCGC
>CANRMK010000085.1 GCA_947631715.1 uncultured Acetatifactor sp. | reverse complement strand
GAAGCGGCGGCCCGGGAAAGCCCTAAACATGATTATATCAATTTTTCAGCTGCAATGCCACACTTATTTCCGGGAAAATCAGCCAGCCGGACTCTGCACGTGAAAAGAGGAAGCCTCAGGCTTCCTCCTCTTTCTGCTGATAGAATGCGAAATCGTTCTTGCCGTTCTTCTTTACCTGATACATGGCGGCATCTGCAAAAATGATCAGCTCCTCCAGATCCGTTGTATCTTTCGGGTAGGAGGCGATCCCGATACTGCCGCAGATCTTTGTCTTATTCTTATTCAGGATGAACGGCTTTGCAAACACCTGTCTGCACTGGTATGCAGTCTTCTCCACGATCTTGCCCTGAGCGCTCCGCAGGATCAGGATAAATTCATCGCCCGCATACCGATACGGCGTCAGGATCTGGGATTCCATTTCCTTGAGCCGCGCAGCCACCTGCTGCAGCGCCTCGTCCCCGGCTTTATGCCCCATCGTGTCATTGATGTGCTTAAAATCGTCGATATCCATCATGGCCACCGTACAGGGGACCTGAGTCCTGATCAGCTCTGTCAGGTCGCTCATGAATTTGCTCCTGTTTCCGATGCCCGTCAGGAAATCATGCTGGGAAGCCGTCTCGATCAGCTTCTGGGAATCCTCCAGCTGCTGCATCAGCTTCCGCCGTCTGAAATTGTCCACGACTACCCCAACGATAACGCACAAAAGCGCCGTCAAAAGGATCACGCCGGGCACCAGGACCTCCTTGTACCGCTGTATGAAAGAGGGCCTCTCGTTCAAGACCTCAGGCGCCTCCGGCAGTTCCGGCAGCTGCAGATCATACTTATCCAGCACCGCCAGATCGATAAAATAAATATTCGGGCTGTCCATGATCACGCTCATTTCGGCAATATCCGCTCCGCCTATAATGTCCAGCGCCGTCTTGGCCGCGATCTTTCCGGATTCACGCATGGAAACCACGTTTCCGCCCATCAGGCCCTCGCCGATGCCGCCCTCCACCATGCGCAGCACAGGCACTCGGGAGACCTCGGAAAGAAGCTTTACCGACTCATGGTTCGTATACTGCTTTCCGCTGGCATCCTCCGTCATGACCACATAGATCAGGATAGAATCCTTGTCCACTCCCCGGATCGCCTGGCGGAGCCGTGTGGTAGAAAGCGCGGAGGTATTGATCTCCTCAAATTTCAGCTGGGGGAACATATCGGCATAGCTGTAAAAGCGTTTCCTCTCCGCCTCTCCGGTGATGGTATCATCCAGGATCGCCACCACCCTCTTCGCATTGGGGTTGATCGCAAGCCCCAGTTCAATATTTTTTTCTACCGACAGCTTTTCTATAACGCCGGTTATCATTTCATTGGCGTCTGCCTCAGCCGCCAGCCCCTCATCATTCACGCCCTCGAACACAAGAGGAATCCCGTCAAAGAGCTCCTCCTGATAATCCATGGCGAATTTTAACGCCGCATCGTCCCCCAGGATCACCACGTCATAGGCGTCCACATGCTCCAGCCGGTATTTCAGCCCGTCATGGAACATCTGCAGGGAGGTTTCATCGTCCACCCTTTTGGTGTCCATAAATTCAAAGTCCAGCACCACGTCGGGACCGAGCCCCTCCTGGATTCCCTCTATCTGTATCTGAACGGTATCCCACCCATAGGAGTATGAGCTGATGAACAGGACTCTCCCGCCGGCGTCCGCCGCCTGAGCCCTGATGCCGATGCCTGCCAAAGAGAAAAACAAAAATAAAGTCTGCAGTATTCTCTTAAAAAGCGGATACTTTTTTTCTTTCAATGCCCTTACCCTCATTTTTTATAAATAGGTACAATTATATTTTACCACTTATTCCCTTAAGTTCAAGCAGACATTTACAAAACGGGCACTTTTTTACGAATGCAAAATGCCGGGCCGGCATGGAAGACCGGCCCGGCAGTCTTTATCGCCCGGGTTCCTTTCCTCAGGCTCTTTATACAATGCCCTGAGCGGTCATAGCCTCGGCCACTTTCAGGAAGCCTGCAATGTTGGCGCCCGCCACATAGTTTCCGGCCATGCCGTACTTCTTTGCGGCATCGTCCAGATTGTGGAAGATATTTACCATAATGTTCTTCAGCTTCGCATCCACTTCCTCGAACGTCCAGGAAAGCCTCTCGCTGTTCTGGCTCATCTCAAGGGCGGAGGTTGCAACACCGCCTGCATTTGCCGCCTTGCCGGGGCAGAACAGGACGCCGTTCTTCTGCAGATACTCGGTAGCCTCCATGGTAGTAGGCATATTGGCGCCCTCTGCCACAGCGAAGCAGCCGTTCGCCACCAGTGCCTTTGCGTCGTCCAGATCCAGCTCGTTCTGGGTCGCGCAGGGCAGGGCCACATCGCACTTCACGTTCCAGACGCCGTGCTCGCCGTTCTTCTTCTCATGGTACTCGGCGCTCTTTCTCGCTGCCGCGTACTCTGTCAGTCTTGCGCGCTTTACTTCCTTTACCTCTTTCAAAAGAGCCACATCGATGCCCTCGGGATCATAGATCCAGCCGGTGGAATCGGACACAGTGACTACCTTTGCCCCCAGCTGCTCTGCTTTCTGTGCCGCATAGATCGCAACATTGCCGGAGCCGGAGATGGCTACAGTCTTGCCTGCAATGTCCTTGCCGTTGCACTTTAACATCTCCTCGGTGAGGTACAGCAGACCGTATCCGGTAGCCTCAGTGCGGGCCAGGGAACCGCCGTAGGAAAGGCCCTTTCCGGTGAGCACGCCCTCATAGAGCCCTGTCAGTCTCTTATACTGGCCGTACATATAGCCGATCTCTCTTGCGCCGGTTCCGATATCTCCTGCAGGAACGTCCGTGTCGGCGCCTATGTACTTATGCAGCTCATTGATGAAGCTCTGGCAGAATGCCATGACCTCTCTGTCAGACTTGCCCTTGGGGTCGAAGTCGGAACCGCCCTTGCCGCCGCCGATAGGCAGGCCGGTCAGGGAATTCTTAAAGATCTGCTCAAAGCCAAGGAACTTAATAATGCCCAGATTTACGGACGGGTGCAGGCGCAGGCCTCCCTTATAAGGTCCGATGGCAGAGTTGAACTGCACGCGGAAGCCGTTGTTCACCTGGACCTGACCCTTATCGTCCACCCAGGGCACACGGAAAAGGAGCTGTCTCTCGGGGGTAACGAGCCTCTCCAGAAGCGCATCCTTACGGTACTGCTCCTCGTTCGCCTCGATTACCACGCGCAGAGACTCCAGGACCTCTTTCACGGCCTGATGGAACTCGGGCTGGGCGGGATTCTTGGCCACTACAAGATCAAAAACCTCATCAACATATGACATCGTCATGTCCTCCTTAATATTTAGTATATGCGGTGCATTCCATAAAAAAAGCACAGGACTTCCACTCCTATGCCTCAGACACCGTTGTCCCACGGTTTATTATAAACTTCATGCTGCAAATTCTCAACACACTTTAGTTCGGTAACTCGTAAAAGTTTTCACTTGATTTTTAGGCATATTGCACAATTCACCACCTTATCCTTGTGCAATGCGCTTTGGACGAACACCCTGAAAGAACTGTGACACGGCAATTTTTCTACGTCCCTCTGTGAAGCCCGCTGCCGGATCACAGATACTGCTTCAGGCGCTCCACATTTTTCTCTTCAAAAGCGATCAGCTGCTTTGCCAGCCCCACAGGCTTTTCTCCCGCCCGCTCGTTGTGCTTCAGCGCTTTCTCCATTTCCAGGATCCCGTTGGTGCTGTTCCTGATCATCAGCTCCGCCAGATGGCCGGTGCTGGTATTGAGCATGGTATTATAGTGGATCCCCGTCCTGAGGAGCGCGTCCGACAGAGCGCTGCTCTGGTATCCCTGCGCCCCGGCGTCCAGAAGATGCCTGGAGGCTTCGTTATGCAGCTCCGCATATTTTAAGGACTGCCTGGAGGCCTGCATGGACAGGGCCTGATCGTCTATCTTATCGGCGATCGTACCGATGGCTTTCATCGCCGTATCCGTATTTTTCTGGATCTCTCTGTATATTGCCGCTTCCTGTGATGTCATGGCGCCTCTTTCCCGCCGCCGGTCCGAATGCCCCCGGAATCTCTCTGCTCCCGTTCTTCGGCGCATTCAAAAAGGACGGCCTTTTTTATAAAGGCTGTCCTTTTTTTCTGATTTTATTCTTTTTTATTCCTTTTTATTCCTGCAAATGCAAAAGCTGTGCCGGTCAGTTCTGCTGTACGGAGACGAACTCCGCTTTCACATAACCGATCTGTCCTCCGAAGCTCACCTTGCACCATTCTCCCTCTACTGCCAGGAGGTCGAGGCTCTCTCCGCCCGCCAGCATGCCCAGCTTCTCGGAAGACTGGCTGGCCTGGGAGCGCACATTGATATTGGTATTTGCCGTGACAGTGCCAACGGTCTCCTGACCAGCAGCGCTCTCCGCAAACTCCAGGTATTCCGACTTGATGAAGCCGTCTTTGCCCTCATATACTACCTTGGTCCACCCATTGATGCCCACTTCCACCACATCAACTCTGGTTCCTGCCGTCACACGGCCCAGCTTATCCGCCTGTTCACTGTCCGAGCTGCGCACATTGACCGTGGTCGTAGCGGTGGCATAGGCAGGCGCGGGCTCCTGGGACGGTTCCGGAGACGCAGGATCCTCATTCTCCTGGTCCTCACCGCTTTCAGTGCCGTCCGCACCCTCTCCCTGTCCGGAAGCATTCTGATCCGCCAGCGCAAGCCCCACGTTTTCCTCCACCACGCTCTGGACCTCGCTGAGATAAGCTAACAGATCCTCATTCTGCATGATCAGGTCATTGTACTCCACCGTGACTTTATTGTTGAACTCAGCCACATCGTCCTGCTCATTCAAAGCTCGAATATATGCGTCTTCCTCCGGTGTAAAATTGATCCTGTTCTTAATATAGAGATTTCCCTCAGCATTTCTGCAGATATACAGATTTTCATAGCCGGGGAACTCCTCCTCATGGTTGGCGAAGCACACTCTGTAATATACATAGGCAATCACGGAGCCGTCTGCGGGGCCCTGTTTTGTGTATACCTGCATCTCCGCAAAATGATCCAGATATTTTGACATCTCCGCATAGCGGACAGAATCCTTGGCCGGAAGCATATCATAGAGCGAATTCAGTACATCCGTGTCTCCGGACACCTGAGCCGTATAATACGCGTTCAAAAGCTCCAGCAATTCCGGATCCTCGTTTTTCACGAGCGGGATCTCCTCCGGCGCCGGCGTCTGCGCATCGGCCCCTGACTCATCGCCGCCGGACACAGCGGCGCTCTCCCCGGATCCTCCCTCTCCCCGGTCCCTGCCCCTGCTCATGCCCAGGGCAGCTGTAACAGTAAAAGCCACAATCGCCACCACGATCACCGGGAGGACGATCTTGTAATTTTTCATCACAAATCTGCGGATCAACAACAATTTATCTTTCAGCATTCCAATACCTTTCTTCTGGAAACAAAAAGCCCGCTTACTGAACTCCCGCAAGATGCGGGTATCCTTTTTCATTAAGCGGCCTGCCACTCTTCCTGCCATATCAGTTTTTCTGTAATCAGGGTGATGTAAATGCAGCCGACAGGAATCGAACCTGCATTAAAGGCGTCGGAGGCCTTCGTTCTATCCGTTAGACTACGGCTGCAAATATTACAAAATTGTTACATCACCCTGATTATAATATCACAAAACTTTCTGTCTGTCTACCTTGTATTTGCTGAATTTTTTATAAAATTATCTCAAACCGCTTTTTTGACCGGTCAAATCGGTAGAGGCTGTCCGAGAGGATCTCCTCCGGCTCCAGCTGTGTCCTGTTCGCCTGGCGGATCGTATCCCGCAGCTCCACTGCCGATCTTTCCCCGGTATCCTCCAGCAGGATCACCTCATGGACGGAGCTTGGCAGGATATAAAGATCCGCCCCCCATTCCTCCGCAAGCCTCTCCATCACCCCTCTGTACAGCATACAGGACGCTCCGTGGACATGCTGACGGTTGCTGAGCACTTTCATGGGCACCTCTCCCTCATACAGCTCTTCCGCCTGCTTCGGCCCCATGATCTCCCGCAGGACCTCTTTCATGGTGCTGCACTGCCAGGGGAACAGGCGCGGCGTGTTATCCATGGCCAGCCGCATCAGTTCAGCAGTGTCCGTCCCCCACATTTTCACATGGGAATTATAGATCAGGATACTCCCCTCCCCCAGCACATCTCCCTGGTACGCATAGAAAAAGCACACTGCCAGATCAAGGAACTCCACATGGGGGATCTCCCGCAAAAGCTCCCCGTTGCGCTCTGTCCCCACAACGCGGCAGCAGATCCTGTCCTTTACTTTCCCAAAATCCCGGAAAAATTCCATATCGATATGGACTGCAGCCCTTTCCTTTCCCGATGCGTTCAGGATATCCCGTATCACATCTCCAAAGGGCATTCCCTCTATATAAGCTTTCCAGAACGGTTCCAGGTAGATCGTGGGCATGACATTCCTGTCCTCCCTGCTGAACATGATGCCCTGGAGCATCACGCCGTTATTTTTTCTGACCTCTTTCAGTTCCACCTGAAAGTCCGCCCCCAGTTTGTCTTGTACCGCATACTGCACTTTCTGTGCAAATTCTCTCAATTCCATATTTTCCTCTTTCTGCGCCTGCCTGAAATGTGTTTTTAGATGTGGTCTTTACGAATTGCCAGTCAGGAGTGGCCTGCCCTGTTCCTGCCGCACAAGGCGGCGCATGTCCGCGGCAGTGAGAATCAGGACCGGATAAAAAAAGGCAACGACATCCCGCAGGATATCATTGCCTTACAAATCAGATCATGAAAGTACGGATATGGCAGTGCATCATACTCTGGAGAGATACTCACCGGTTCTGGTATCGATCTTGATCTTGTCCCCCTGTTCCACGAACAAGGGCACATTGACCTGTGCTCCGGTCTCCACTGTTGCGGGCTTATTTGCGCCGGTAGCAGTGTCGCCCTTAAAGCCCGGCTCCGTCTCGGTGATCTCAAGCTCCACGAACAGGGGCGGCTCCACGGAAAATACGTTCCCATTGTGGGAACAGATCTTGCACATTTCATTCTCTTTCACGAACTTCAGAGCATCTCCCACAGCCTCGCTGTTCAATGCGATCTGCTCATAATTTTCGGTGTCCATGAAATAGAACAGATCCCCGTCCGAATACAGATACTGCATATCTTTTCTATCAATTCTCGCCTGGGGGCATTTCTCGGTAGGGCGGAAAGTCTTCTCGACCACGCCGCCGCTCTTGATATTCTTCAGCTTTGTCCTGACGAAAGCTGCGCCCTTACCAGGCTTCACATGCTGGAATTCAATAATCTGATACACATTGTTGTCATACTCAATGGTAATGCCATTTCTGAAATCACCTGCCGAGATCATAAGATAATCCTCCTAATATTCTGTTCACAATATAATTCCAATATAGTTTAATATAAAAGTGTACAAATTTCAACCATTTTAGAAAAAATTTTCAAGATTTTTGCAACAGTGCAGCCCCCATCTCCAAAATGTGATCGATCGCCATCAGATATCCTTCCAGGCCTTTGCCATAGATCTGGCGGTCGCACACAGGCGCTGTGACGGATACCTTTCTAAACTCCTCCCGGGCGGTAATATCGGAAATGTGGATCTCCACTTTCGGCACCGTGATGCTGGCCAGCGCGTCCCGTATGGCATAGCTGTAATGAGTGTAGGCGCCGGGGTTGATGACAATGCCCTCCGTGCCGTCGAAATATGCGTCCTGGATCCTGTCGATGATGGCTCCCTCGTGGTTGCTCTGGAACACCTCTATCCTGCAGTCCGTATCCCTGGCTTTCTTTTCGATCATGTCCAGCAGATACTGATAGTCCTGCGTCCCATATACGCTCTTTTCCCGTATCCCCAAAAAATTGATATTCGGCCCGTTGATCACCAAAAGCTTCATTTTCCCACTCTCCCTTTCGATTGCCGCCAGGATCTCTTCTATCCCTGCATCGTCCACATCCACCACAATGTCCGCACAGGCCGCATATGCCTCCCTGCGGGCGTCCATCAGCTCCCGGATCTTTCCCAGAGGATCTTCGCACTGTAAAAGCGGTCTGGTGGTATCTCCTTTCAGCCTCTCATAGACCGTCTCCGGCTTCACCCTCAGCCACACCACTGTCCCCAGGCGTTTTAGCAGCGGGCGGTTCACCGGGCTTACCGGCGTCCCGCCGCCCACGGAATAGATCCGCAGCCCCTGCTGCTTTTCTGCCAGCTCCTGCAAAAGCTCCGTCTCTTTTCTGCGGAAATACGCTTCGCCGCTGTCTGCGAAAATATCGCTGACAGACTTGTTTTCCCTCCGTTCGATCAGCTTATCCGTATCCTCCACGGCAACCTTCAATCGATAGGACAGCTTCACCCCCACCGAGGTCTTGCCGCTTCCCATAAAACCGATCAGTACAAGATTTCTCTTTAACATTTCTCCGCTCCCTGATCTCCTGCATACGGAAACTCCCATGCTGTAGACAAAATTTCCCATACTGCAGGCGAAATTTTCCATGCTGCAGACGAAGTTTCCCATACTGCGCCCAACTGCAGTAATTTTCCATGCTGCAGACGAGCGCAGACCGTCTGCAAATTCAAATGCGCCGGCGTTCAGATTCCCATGGCGCGTTTCATCTCCGCAAAGGCCCGCTGCGCCAGCTCTTTGGAAATACCAGCCCCCGTCCAGAGCTCATAGGCGATGATTCCCTGATACAGAAGCATTTTCAGGCCGCCGTAAGCCCTGCCTCCGTTTTCCTCCACCAGAGACATGAACCGGGTCTTCGCAGGATTGAAGATCAGATCATACCCGGTATGTATCTTACCGTAAAAGCCGGGATCTTCTATCACGGCCTCGTCCGTCTTAGGGTACATGCCCACGCTGGTGGCCTGGACGGCCAAATACTTTTCCCCCTCCGGCAGCCTTTCATACCCGGAAAGCTCCATGGGCCT
>CANRMK010000084.1 GCA_947631715.1 uncultured Acetatifactor sp. | reverse complement strand
GTGGACAAGACCTCACCTCTTACGGTGGGAAACGGGGAGTTCGCCTTTACGGCGGATGTGACGGGGCTTCAGAGCCTCTATAAGGAGTATAAGGAGGCGGAGCTTCCGCTCTGCACTATGTCCCAGTGGGGGTGGCATACGCAGCCTGTGGAGAAGACAGGGGGGCGTTATACCTTAAAGGACCTGGTCATGACGGAGTATCAGTATCAGGGCAGGACCGTATATTATCCGAAAGAAGCCAAGACCGGCAACGAGGAGGTATACCACTGGCTGCGCCAGAATCCCCACAGGCTGAACCTGGCCAGGGCGGCATTTCTTTTGGACGGCAGGGAGATCGCGGAGGACGAGATCACACAGATCCGCCAGGAGCTGGATCTCTACAGGGGAATCCTGACGAGCCGGTTCCGGCTGGCAGAGTGCGACTGTCTGGTGGAAACTATGGTGGACAGTGAAAGCGACACTCTTTTTGTCAGGGCGCAGTCGGAGCTTCTAAAGCAGGGAAGATTAAGCGTGCTCCTGGCGTTTCCGTACGGTTCCCCGGACAAGAGCGGAGCGGACTTTGAAAAGGAGGACCGCCACAGTACGGAGATCATCGACAGGACGGAAAAAAAGCTTACTGTGAAGCGGACTCTGGACAGCGACGCCTATTATGCGGCAGTGGAGACGGACGGCGAGATTGCTCCGGACACGGCTCACCATAAGATCGGACTGAAAGCGTCCGGGGAGAGTCTTGACATGATCCTGGGGGTCAGCCCGGAAATGCGTAAGACCCTGCCGGGAGGGGAGCAGGTAAGGGAAAACTGTATCCGCTTCTGGAAGCGGTTCTGGGAGGAGGGCGGCATCATAAAGCTTCACGACAGTCCCGACCCGAGAGCGGCGGAGTTAGAGAGGCGGGAGATCCTTTCCCTGTATCTGATGGCGGTGAACTCTTCCGGCTCCATGCCACCTCAGGAGACGGGCCTTACCTGTAACAGCTGGTACGGGAAAATGCACCTGGAAATGTATCTGTGGCACTGCGCATGGTCCCCTCTCTGGGGCAGGGGATACCTGCTGAAGCGCAGTCTGCCCTGGTATCTGGAGCATCTGCCCCAGGCCAGGGAAAACGCCGCACGCAACGGCTACAAGGGGGCCAGATGGCCCAAGATGATCGCCGGGGACGGAATCGACAGCCCCTCTAAGATCGCGCCTTTATTAGTGTGGCAGCAGCCGCATATTATCCTGATGCTGGAGCTGGCCTACCGGGAGAAGCCGGAACGGGAATTCCTGGAGAAATACTGGAGCTTAATAGAGGAAACGGCGGAATTTATGGTGGATATCGCCGTCTATAATGAAGAAAGAGGAGTCTATGAACTGGTGTCTCCCGTGATTCCCGTGCAGGAGTGCCATAAGCCGGAGATCACTAAGAATCCCGCCTTTGAGGTAGTGTACTGGAGCTATACTTTAAAGATCGCTGTGGACTGGGCAAAGCGCCTGGGCCGGGATTACGATCCCGCCTGGGAGGAGACGGCAGAACATATGGCGCTGCCGGCATCCGCAGACGGTGTATATCTGGCCCATGATAACTGTCCCGATACCTTTGCCACATTCCATATAGACCACCCCTCCATGCTGATGGCTATGGGAATGCTGCCCGGGGACAGGCTGGACCGGGCGACCATGGAGCGGACTCTGGACAGAGTGCTCAAGGAGTGGCAGTACGCCTCTCTGTGGGGCTGGGATTTCGCGGTCATGGCAATGACGGCCACAAGGCTTGGCAGGCCCGAGACGGCTCTGGAGATCCTGTTAAAGGATACTCCGAAAAACGAGTATGTGGCAAGCGGCAACAACAGGCAGCGGCTTAGAAAGGACCTGCCTTTGTATCTGCCCGGAAACGGTTCCCTGCTCCTGGCGCTGCCCATGATGGCGGCGGGGTTTGAGGGGTGTGAGCGCCCTGCGCCGGGCTTCCCGGAAGACTGGGTAGTGGAGGCGGAGGGCATACAGACTTATCTGTAAGAGAGAACTGTTATGTTTCCGGCGGGAGAGAAGCCATATATTCCCTGACCCGTCCGTAATAGATGCGCAGGAATTTGTTGGCTCCTGCCGTCATGTATACATAATAGGATTTTCCCTCTGTCCGTTTCCTGTCCATAAAGTCATAAACAGGATCATTTTTTGGACAGGTCTTGATCAGAACGTCCATCACCTGAAAAAGCGTTTTTCGCAGCTGCGAGGAACCGCGCTTTGAAGTGCGGACGCTCTGCTGTTCATAGGCGCCGGATTGGTTGGCTCCCGGGTCCACGCCTGCAAAAGCCGTCAGCGCATTCTTGTGGGAAAAACGGCGTACATCGCCGATCTCGGCCATGAGCTGGGGCCCCAATGAGGGGCCGACGCCGCGCATTTCCATAACGACCGGATATTCCGGCAGTCTTGATGCCATATCATTCATACAGTCTCGGAGCAGTTCCACGATCCGAGAAGAGGAATTTAACTGCTCGATAGCCTGCCGGATGAACATTTTCGTCATGGTGTCTTTCGGAAAGACTGTGATAAGATTTTTTGAGGCATCATATATTTTGGCGGCCTTTTCTTCCTGAAAACGGTAGGCATGTTTTTTGCACCATTTACAGTAATGTTCGGTGAACGAGGAAAGCGACATGCCTCTTACGCAGTCTGCGTGCCAGTAGGTAGATGCGAAATCCACCCATTTTTGGCTCCCATCGCTGCGTGCAGGGCTGTCAAAGAAGCCGTTTACCCCGGGAAAGGTCTGGTCCAGGAGAGAGACAAGATTGTTTTTCAGCGTTATTTTCTGTTTCATGTAAAAGTCGAACTGCCGGTTCATGATCTTTAACTGGCTGCGCAGTTCATCCACGGAACTGTAAGGAGTAAGGGTATTCCAGTTGCTGAGAGTATAACGCGCTATTTTGACTGCGTCCGCTTTGTCCGTTTTTACCCTGCGCAAGGAATTGTTCCCGAAGCCTCGGATCAGTCTCGGGTTTACAATGGATACGAACAGGCCGGAGGCTGAAAGCCGGGACGCAATAGGCTCATAATACCGGCCTGTGTATTCCATGACAATCTTGGTATCGCCGTCCAGATTTGACAGAGTATGGATCAGACTGGTAATCTCTGCGGAAGTATGGTGTACCTCAAAGGGTGACAGGAGAACCTGCCCGGAGGAGTGAAGAACGGCCACCATGCTCTTCCCTTTTGAAATATCAATGCCTACTGCATTCATAGATAAGTTGCTCCTTTTCTTTCATCATTGTAATTGATACGGCGCCTGTCCGTGTTGCCGGACAGGTGCAGAAACAGGGAAAGTGATGAGAATCTGATGACGGGCCGGCAGTCTTGTTGACGGACGCTGAGTCCAGAGAGGATATCGCCGATCGCTGCACCGCATATCATTTTATCTATTTTAAATGACATAGGCAAGGCTTTTTTGTCAGAAAACCACATTTCCTGTATCAGCTTTCCCACATCATCTATGCAGTGAAGAATAACTATGAATAAGGACCTGCACTTGCAGGGAGGATCGTTCCTCAGAGCAAGCGCAGGCCTTTTTGTGTTTGTTGTATGTAAGTTGATTCAGCCTTTCACTGCACCTACCATAACGCCCTTGGTGAAGTACTTCTGCAGGAAAGGATACAGAGCCAGGATAGGAACGGTGGAGACGATGATGGTAGCGTACTTGATGGTCTCAGCGATTTGCTGCACATCTTCTCCGCCGCCCGTATCGGAGGTATCCGATAGGATCAGAATACGTCTCAGCACGATCTGCAGAGGCTGCAGGGATTTTCCCTTTGCGTCATTGTCCAGATAGATGAATGCGGAGAACCAGGAATTCCAGTGCGCCACACCGTAGTATAATACCAGTACGGCGATAGTGGCCTTGCACAAGGGCACCAGGATCTTCCACAGGATCGTCATATGCCCCGCACCGTCAAGCATGGCGGATTCTGTCAGGGATGCGTCAATGCTGGACATGGCCGTTCTCATGATAATCAGGTTATAGGTGTTTAGCGCCACAGGCAGAAGAAGCGCCCAGCGGGTATTGAACAGATGCAGATCCTGGATGTTCAAAAATCCCGGAATCATACCGCCGGAGAAGTACATGGTGAACATGATGAAGATGGTCAGCACTGTTTTACCGGGCAATTCTTTCCGGGAGAGAAAGTAGGCGGCCAGCAGCGTCATGAAGATATTGATGGCGGTTCCTACAACTACATAGAAGATAGTGTTGCCGTAGCCCGTCCAAATCGCTTTCGTCTCAAATACATACTTATAGGCCTCTGTGCTCCACCCCACAGGCCATAAAATGGCTTCCGGATGGGCGATCAGCAGATTGGATTCGCTGAAAGAAGCCATGATCACGTACCAGAATGGGTACAGGCAGGCGATTGTAAAAGCGGTTAATATGATTATGTTGCAAACGTTAAAAATGTTCTCGCCGCGGCTGTGTTTCACCTTTGGGCTGGAGTCCATCATATCTTTGTCCTTTTTAGCCATTGTTTCACTCCTCCCTTACCACAGGCTCGTCTCTGTGGTTTTTTTGCTGATCTGATTGGCAAGGATCACCAGGATGAAATTGATCACTGAGTTAAACAGTCCCACTGCCGTTGAGAAAGAGAACTCCCTGTTCTGCAGACCCATGCGGTATACATAGGTAGAGATGATATCCGCAACATCATAGATTGCGCCGTCATAGAGCAGGATCGTCTTCTCATAACCAACGCCCATAATCTGGCCCACGCGCATGATCAGCATGATGATAATGGTAGGCAGGATACAGGGGATGGTCACATGGATGGTCTGCTTCCAGCGGTTCGCGCCGTCCACCTTTGCCGCGTCATACAGTTCGGAGTCAATGCCGGTCAGGGCTGCCAGATAGACAATGGATCCCCAGCCTGCCCCCTGCCAGATATTGGAGATGACGTAAATGGGAATCCAGAACTCACCGTGGTTGAGCAGGTTGCCGCCCTCATAGCCGAAATGAGCCATAAATCCCGTGATAAATCCGTCGGAACCTACAAACTGGCGGATCATAGCGCACAGCACCACCATGGATACGAAGTGGGGCATATAGGTAATGGTCTGCACGATCTTAGAGAATTTTTTGCTGCGCAGTTCGTTGATCAGAAGCGCTAATACAATAGGGAAAGGAAAGCCGATCAGCAGAGTCGCAAAGCTCAGCCGGAGCGTATTGCCCAACAGGCGCCAGAAGTAGTAGCCGCCGAAAAAGTCTTTAAAATGTTTCAATCCTACCCAGGGACTGCCCAAAACGCCGCGTCTGGGGTTAAAATCCTGGAATGCGATGATAATGCCGTACATAGGTTTGTAGTGGAACAGGATGTAATAGATGATGACTGGAAGAACCATCAGGTATACAGCCTTATTTTTTTTAATCAACTTCCAAGTTTTCTTCATGCAATCCCTCCATAAATTGAGATAAAAAGGGCAGCTGCCGCCCTAAGCGGCAGCTGCCCCATCTGTTTTTATATCTCTGGTAAAATAGTGAAAGCTATCTTGCGTTATAGCGATCAAGAGCCTGCTGCTCCAGTTCGATCATCCGCTCTATACCCATACCTTTGATCTGCTGAATATAGGCATCCCAGTCGGAATCAAGGTTCCGTTTGCCTGTCAGCACTTTATCCCGGTATTCTGTTACTGCAGTGCTTATCTCTGCATTGATTCTTGAGTATTCGTTAGACTCCTCTACAGTCATGGTGACGGGAGGAATGATTGTCCCGCTCACTTCGTTTTCCGCCCACATGGTAACGGCGGCTTTCTGCTGGTCGGTTGCATAATAGCCCAGGATGTATTCAGGTGCCTGAATGAATGCGCCGGACATATTTGCACGGCCGTAGTGAGCCATTTCTACTGCGATGTTGTCGGAATTCATAATGGCATCGGAGTATGCGGCCGCTCTGCCGTACTCGGTATCGACAAATCCATTGTAGGCAACGCCCTCCTCGCCGAAATTGATCTCATTGTGGCCTGCCTGGGTGTAGCAGAAATTCAGGAATGCTGCCGCAACCTCGGGATTCTCGCAGTCCGCGGTGATGACGGCATGAGCCTTGGAGCCGGTGGCATAGTCGGTAGAACCGCCGCTGTACTGTACTTTCTGTCCCTCAGTTTTCACAGGGAACTGTGCGCCCACCAGTTCAAAGTCTGCACCGTAGGTATCAGGCTCCTTCCATGCCGCGGTATTCCAGGAGCCCATGCGGGAACCCAGAGCGCCGTAGCTGATGGCGGAATCGCCGTTCATAATGTCCGCTTTGGTGTTGTCGCTGGTCCACTCGGCGGGATCGGGATCCACCAGGCCTGCATCCATCCATGCGCGGACCTGTCTCAACATTTCCCTGTAGCCTTCTTCCATCTGGCCGTAATGAACCTTGCCATCGTCAGCATTCACATACATACCGGCACGGATGCCATATGCGCCGGGCAGCAGATTTTCCATATAGCTCTTGGATTCAAAGCTTAAAGGATGCTCCACCCCGTTTTCCTTGAGGGCAGTCATTACCTCAGTCCAGTCGTCGATGGTTACCATATCAGATACGGATTTGCCGGCGGCTTCCACAAGGTCGCCTCTGACAATCGGGCCAGAGGTGGTGCCCAGAAGAGAGGAACCGCGGGTGAACGGGAAGCAGTAGTAGTGGCCATCGTCGGTCTTGACTGCTTTGTCCAGGGACGGGTTATCCTGCAGGTACTGCCACAGGTCAGCGGCAGGCCCGTCGGGTGCGATATAGTCGTCCAGCCAGATCAGCACACCATCCTCCTCGGCTGCGGAGGGCCCGCCGGCGTATCCGGAGGTCCACTCCCATTCAATAATGTCAGGTTTAGGCTGGCTGATGCTCATCGTATTAAACTGCTGTTCGACCTCATCTCCCTTTTTGGATGCAGGCCCGACAAATTCCACTTCGATTCCGGTGAGCTCCTGCCAGCGCTGCGCCCATTCGGTCATCTGCACGGAATCGGAAGTGTCGGGATGGTTCATAACATTTGAGGGAACGCTCATCCAGTAGGTGAGCTTTACGCCCTCACCGTCAGCATAGGGGTACTGCACGTAACTGCTTCTGGGAGTGGTAAGCGCGCCCGGTTTGCCCTGCTCGTCTTCACTTAATACAGGAAGCAGGCCGTTGTCCTCTCCTGCGGCGCTGCTCTCAGTGCCGGCTGCACTGCTCTCGGTGGCTGCACTGCTTTCAGCGCCTGCCGCACTGCTCTCAGTGCTGTTCCCGCTGTCGCTGCCGCACGCAGTAAGCATCATGGATGCGGCCAGAGTAGCGGAAACAGCAGCAGAAAGAATCTTGCTCTTTTTCATTTTTTTCCTTCTTGTTGGTTGATATGCTTGTTGGTTGATATGCTTCCAGTTCGCAGCGCCTTGTTGGTTGATATGTTTCCAGCTCATGGTGCCTCTTATTGGTTGATATGGGGGCATACAGACTTATCTGTAAGAGAGGACTGTTATGTTTCCTTTCGGGTATTTTTGTGTGGTTGGGTGAAAATAACAGTATTTATATAGGCATTTTGTACAAGAAAAAACACAGAAATGGTGTGTTGCACTTGTCACTCATACATAATTTAACGATTTTTCAGCCGGTTATTTGTAGAAAATTTGAATTTGCCACTTTACAGTGCTGACAGGATGCGATATAATAAGTGACATAGAGCAGGAAAGTCCGCTCTGAGGGTGCAAAATAAATGTACAAATTAAAGTATTATGGCGAATGTAAGCACTTACATAATAATGCTTGCAAAAATGACCAAAAGAGTTTATAATACTTTAATGGGCGTACGTTACATATGCGCCCGGCACCTATAACGCAGCTTAACAGCCGTGCATCTTAATTTATTTAAGAGGCGCTGTGAGCTGGAAACATATCAACCAACAAGGAGGAAAAAAATGAAAAAGAGCAAGATTCTTTCTGCTGCTGTTTCCGCTACTCTGGTTGCATCTATGATGCTTACCGCATGCGGCAGCGACAGCGGAAACAGCACTGAGAGCAGTGCAGCCGGCACTGAGAGCAGCGCCGCAGGCACCGAGAGCAGTGCAGCCGGCACTGAGAGCAGCGCCGCAGGAGAGGACAACGGTCTGCTTCCTGCACTGAGCGAAGCCGAGCAGGGCAAGCCCAGTGAGCTGACCATTCCTCGAAGCAGCTATGTACAGTATCCCTACGCTGACGGCGCAGGCGTTACCCTTGACTACTGGCTGAGCCTTCCCGGAAACGTAGCAAACAACCCTGCTACCTCTGAGTCTGTAGAGGGAACCCAGTGGGCACAGCTCCTGGAGCAGAACACCGGTATCGACATCAACTGGCAAGGGCCTACTTCCGATGCAGATACCGCATTTAACCTGATGACTACCCAGGAAGATCTGCCTGACATCATCGAGTGGGAGTGGACCACCTCCTATGCAGGCGGCCCTCAGAAAGCATTTGATGACGGCGTTCTGATCTGGCTGGATGACTACATCACACCCGACGGACCTGCCGCTGACCTGTGGCAGTACCTGCAGGATAACCCTTCTCTGGACAAGGCAGTTAAGACCGACGACGGCCACTACTACTGCTTCCCTATGACCAGAGGCAGCAAGTACCTGCAGACCACTTCCGGCCCTATCGTTCGTCAGGACCTTGTTGAGGCAGCTGGCTATAAGGTTGAAGACATGGTTACCATCGACGACTGGACCGAGATCTTGACCGCTATCAAGGATAAGGGCCTGGTTGACACCAGCACCGGCAACAGAGTGATCACCACCGGAAGCTGGGCTAACCTGGAGCAGCTCCTGCTTCCTGCATGGAATGTACGTTCCGGCATGTATGTTGACTACGACAGCAAGAAAGTAAAGTATGGCAACATGGAAGAGGGCTACAAGGAGTTCTTAAGACAGATGGTTGCATGGAAAGATGCAGGTCTTCTGGATCCCGATATCGTTACCAACACCAACAAAGAGCGTGAGACCAACATCCTGAACAGCATCTC